>JANXPS010000218.1 GCA_025357175.1 Deltaproteobacteria bacterium
CTGCATCCCATCGCGTTGGTGGAGAGGTAGAAGACGTTGACGAAACCGCCGGTGCACAGGAGGACCGCGTCGCCCGTGTGGACCCGGATCTCGCCGGTGACGAGGTCGCGGACGGTGATGCCCTTGGCCTCGCCGTCGACCACCACGAGGTCGAGCATCTCGGTGCGGGAGTACATCTTGACGGTGCCCAGCTTGATCTGGCGGGAGAGCGCCGAGTAGGCGCCCAGCAGCAGCTGCTGACCCGTCTGGCCGCGGGCGAAGAAGGTGCGCGAAACCTGCGCGCCGCCGAACGAGCGGTTGTCGAGGTAGCCCGCGTAGTCGCGGCCGAACGGCACGCCCTGCGCGACGCACTGGTCGATGATGTTGTTGGAGACCTGGGCGAGGCGCCAGACGTCGGCTTCACGGGCCCGGAAATCGCCGCCCTTGATCGTGTCGTAGAAGAGCCGGCGGACGCTGTCGCCGTCGTTGGGATAGTTCTTGGCGGCGTTGATGCCGCCCTGCGCCGCGATCGAGTGGGCGCGGCGCGGGCTGTCCTGGTAGCAGAAGGCCTCGACGTTGTAGCCGAGTTCGCCAAGAGATGCCGCCGCTGCGCCGCCGGCCAGGCCGGTGCCCACGACGAGAATCTTGTATTTGCGTTTGTTGGAGGGGTTCACCAGCTTCATGTCGAAGCGGTGCTTGTCCCAAGAGTTTTCTATCGGTCCTGTCGGACACTTTCCGTCGAGTATCACTGGTGGCCCCCTATTTGGTCAAAATGCCGGTAATGATCGCAACCGGGATCGCACAGTAGCCGAGCAGCAGCAGCGTGGCCAGCACCTTGCCGAAGGAGGTGACCTTCGGTTGCGTGCACTTGTTGCTGAGGCCGAGCGACTGGAAAATGCTCTGGATGCCGTGGTTCAGGTGA
This sequence comes from Deltaproteobacteria bacterium, assembly GCA_025357175.1. Classification (GTDB taxonomy): domain Bacteria; phylum Desulfobacterota; class Deferrimicrobia; order Deferrimicrobiales; family Deferrimicrobiaceae; genus JANXPS01. The sequence goes on from JANXPS010000218.1 coordinate 902, forward strand.
CAGAAGAGCGCCACCATGGCGCCGACGTAAACGCCGGCGATCGCGAAGTAGCGGAAGCTGTTGACGACCATCGAGAAGACGTCGCCCGGTTTGTTGGCGGCCGCCTCGGCGGTGATGTCGGGCGTAATGCGCAGCGTGAACTGGGCGAGGTGGAACACGAGGAAGCCCAGGATCAGAAGACCGGTCCAGATCATGGTCTGGCTGTAGAAGGTGGCCTTCAGCATCTTGTTGACCGCGTATTTCTCGGGATTGGCGTCGCTGTTCTCCATCGTCAGGATGATGCCGAAGAAGAGGTGGACGGCGAGCATCGTGCCCATCACGATGCGGGCGATCCAGACCAGCGGCCCCAGCGCGTGAAGATGTTCCGCGTAACCGTTGAGCGCTTCGCGCCCCGCGAAAATGGACGAATTGCCCAGCAGGTGCGCCAGGACGAACAGGAGCATGAACAGCCCCGTCGCGCCCATCAGCACCTTTCTGCCTACTGCATTCGCGAATAGTGACATGGTTCCTTCCCTCTATCGTGGATTTTCATGCTGGAACATCGTTTGGAGATTGCCGGACAGGCACCGTGCCCCATAAGATAGTCCCGTCCGCAACCCGATGTCAACCGTCCTGACGATATCAAATCGCGTATTCTAAGGCCGGGACGTCACTTCCTCACCAACCCCTCGAAAACCCGTTCGATCGCCGGATGATAGACCCCTTTGGACGCGTACTCGACCAGCGGCGGCAGCACGGTGACGTCGCGGGCGCGCCCCCCCTTCCGGCCGATGAAAAGGAGCCGACCCGCGGGCTGTTCCGCATAGGGGTGGACGAAGCGGAGCACGGCGGGGACGATGCCCGATGCGGCTGCGGACGCGAACAGTTCGGCTGCGCGGGACGCCAGCGCGACCAGTACGAAATGGCCCTTCGGGGCGAGGGCGCGGCCGGCGGAGGCGAACAGGTCGGGCAGCGTGACGGTCAATTCGTGACGCGCGATCGCCCGGCTCTCGTCGGGATTCTGACGCCCCTCCCCCGCGCGCCGGAAGGGCGGGTTCGCGACGACCAGGCCGAATTCCCCATCGGGCATGTCCGGGTGCCGTTCCCGCAGGTCGCCGTGGACCGCGGTCAGCCGCCCGGAGAAGCCGTTTCCGGCGAAGTTCGCGTGGGCGCATTCCCACAGCGACTGCTGGATCTCGATGCCGACGCCGCGCAGCAACCCGGGGCATTTCCTCGCGAGCAGCATCAGGACGACGCCGCAACCCGTGCCGAGGTCGAGAACCTCGGGAGCGCAATAGGCGGAAGCGAAATCGGCGAGGAGGACGGAGTCGATCGAGAATCGGTAGCCGCCTTCCGGTTGCCGGATGGCGAGAGATGCGAACGCGAGACGGTCGGGGGCGGGAGCGTGGATTCCCCCGCCCCCCGGGTCCGTTGCGGCCAACGGGTCAGCCGACCCGCTCGTTCCCGTTTGCGAAGATCAGCAGCCCGGTGCCGATCTTCGGGTAGAAGAAGGTGGATTTCTGCGGCAGCACGTGGCCCGACAGCGAAACGTCGCGGAACTCCTTAACCGTGACGCCGGTCATGAAGAAGGCGAGCTGGACGGCGCCGGTAGCGAGGTCGGACTCGGCCTTCGCCGGGTCCTTGTAGTACTTGACGTGCTGTCCGGCGGTGACCGCCTCGGCGGTGACGCCCAGCAGCTGGTCCATCAGGTAGCCGTGCAGAAGCACCACGTCGAGCGTGCGCAGCGCCGGCGGGAAATTCGAGAGCTTCGAGTCCGCGAACGTCTTGACGTCGGGGAACGAGATGATGTGGAACCGGTTGCCGCCCGCGCTCCAGGTGATCGCCTTGCCCGTCCGGCTTGCTTCCTCGACGGCGCGGATCGCGTCGCGAGGGGTCCCCTCGCGCGTCTCCATCGGCAGGTATTCCCGGACCTTGGCGGCGAACGCCTCCTCGGAAAAGCCGGGGACGGAGTGGATGCCGCGATGGGTCGGCAGGATGACGATCCCCTTGTCGTCCATGTTGCAAAGGAACATGAGGACATGCTCGTACGCCGCGTCGGGGTCGTTTCCGTACTTGGCCCGCTGCTCCTCGCGGAAGCCGAAAGCGGTCTCGTAGCGGTGGTGCCCGTCGGCGATGAAGACGCCGCGCGCCTTCATGAGGGCGGCGGTCTTCGCGATCGCCGCCGCGTCGGTCACGACCCAGACGCGGTGCCTGACGCCGATGTCGTCGACCGCGGAGAAGGAGGGGTCCTTGGCCATCCTGGCGGTCAGCGCGCCGCACACCTCGTCTGCCGGGTCGGAGTAGAGGCCGAAGATCGGGCTCATGTTGGCCTCGGTCACGCGCATGAGCGACTGGCGGTCGAGCTTGGGGCCGGAAAGCGTCTTCTCGTGCGGGAACACCTCGCCCTCGCCGAAGGCGGACAGCTTGAGCGCGCCCAGGAAGCCTTTGCGGATGAAGTGCCCCATCCCCTCGATGTCGTATTCCTGCTCGTAATAGTAAAGGGCCGGCATGTCGTCGCGGACCAGCGTGCCCTCGGTCAGCCACTGCGCGTAGAACGCCGCGGCCCGGGAATACTTGTCGCTGCCGGGAGCGTCCCCGGGCTGCGCCATGCCGAAGTCGATGTGGACGATGTTCTTCGGGTGGCGGTCGTGCAGCTTTTTCTGCTCCTCGGGCGAGATCACGTCATAGGGCGGCGCGACCACCTGTGTGAAGTCGTTCCCGCCGACCTTGTCGGGATTGAAGTGGATGCCGCGGAACGGTCTGACGATGGGCATGGCGCTATCTCCTTCCTTGCAGGTATTCGGTGATGTCGGGAAAAGGGATGGCCCCTTCCCGGATGCAGGTCACGACGCCGGACTCCGATGCGGCGACGACGGTCGACGGCTGCGCGTCGGCTACGGGGCCATCCCACAGCAGCCAGTCGGCCTCGCCTGAAAATGCGGCCAGCAGCTCGTCGGCGCTTTTCCAAAGGCCCGGTTCTCCCGAACGGTTGGCCGACGTGCCCGTCACCGCCCCGCCCGCGGCGGATGCCACCGCCCTCGCGACGGGATGATCCGGGAGGCGGAGGCCGACGGTTCCGCCCCCGCCGGTGATTTCGGGCGGCAACCCGGCGGCGGCCGGCAGCACGATCGTCAGCGCGCCGGGCCAGAATCTTGCCATCAGCCTCGCGGCGGGTTCGGGGATGCAGGCGGCCCAGTCGGCCGCGCGCTTCGCGTCGGCCAGCAGCAGCGGCAGCGGCTTGCCCTCTTCGCGCCCCTTGGCCCGGAAGAGCCTCGCGAGCGCTCCGGCGGAGCGCGGATCGACACCCATGCCATAGAGCGTGTCGGTCGGGTAGATCAGCAATCCCCCGCCCCGGAGCGCGTCGATCGCTTCGGCCGGGATTCCCGCGTCGGCAACCGCGGCCATGCGCGTCACGCCGTGACGGCCTCGTCGATCAGCAGCAGCTCGCCCTCGGGCCTCCCCGTGACGCGGGAAATGACCGGGCACTTGCAGCGCAGCAGGTACCAGCAGTTCGGCAGCGGTTTGAGTCTTTACAGCCCTGATCCAGAGTTCGAAA
>JANXPS010000227.1 GCA_025357175.1 Deltaproteobacteria bacterium
CTTTTCGGCGGTCGCGGATTTCCTGCTGATCGGGTGACAGGATTTGCAGGAGGCATCGAGCACGCGGTGGTGGCAGGTCCGGCATTCCATGTCGTGCTTGAAATGTCGAAAGTATACGGGCTTGGTCGCGCTGTCGTTGTACTTGATGCGCAATACGTTGGGAGGGACATTGTGCCCCCCTTCCCCACCTCTCGTGACGACCATCGGCAGGTTCATCGAAAAACCGCACAGCATCTTCGCCTCGTTGTCCCCGGTTCCCGCCGATGCGATGAATCCTTTCTTCAACCTCTCCATGGGGACGTTGTCGACGGCGACGTAGGACAGGTCCGAATAGGCGCTCTTGACGATGCCGGTCCCGCAAAGGATCCCGTCATCGTCGAAGAACCGGATCTGGGTCCCCACCGTGAACGCACCGGTCAGCGGGGACACCACCGCTATGGACCGGTCGGGAATCGTTCGACAGATGAATCCACTCGAACCGGTGGGATTTTCGGGGAGTTCGCCGAGTACCCGTACGGGAAGCACCAGCAGGAACAAGCACGCGCCAACGAATGCGACCCTGGTCATCTCGCACCTCCCTTTCGGCCGGCCGAAATCGGGATTTGATTCAAGAATAGATTATAGTACTGGGCCATCGCCAAAAGGCGATGCAAGACGGGAGATTGCATTGGCATTACTGAACATGCGGTCGGTCGGCGTGGCCTTCGGGGGACCTCCCCTGCTGGAGCAGATCGATTTCCGGATCGAACCGGGAGAACGCATCTGTCTCCTTGGGCGCAACGGGGCCGGGAAATCGACGATGCTCAAGGTGATCAACGGCGACCTCGTCCCGGACAGCGGCGAGATCGTGAGGCTGCAAGGGCTCAAGGTCGCGCTCGTGCCGCAGGAGGCGCCTCCCGGCCTGTCCGGGTCCGTTTACGACATCGTCTGCGGCGGGAGCGGCGAAACCTCCCGCCTGCTCGCGGAACACCACCGGGTCGCGGCGCTTCCCGCTTCAATGCACGACGAAAAGTGGATGAAGGAACTGTCGCGACTCCAGGACGCCCTGGGCGCCTGCGACGGCTGGTCGCTTCACCAAGAGGCGGACAAGGCGATCTCCCGGTTGTCGCTCGACCCCGAGGCCGATTTCGAAACGCTTTCAGGAGGCCTCAAGCGACGAACGCTGATCGCCCGTGCGCTGTGCCACGGTTCCGACCTGCTGCTCCTCGACGAACCGACCAACCACCTCGACATCGATGCCATCGCATGGCTCGAGGAGTTCCTGCTGCGCGGCGGCCCGACGCTTTTGTTCGTCACGCACGACCGGATGTTCCTCCGCAAGATCGCCACCCGCATCGTCGAACTCGACCGTGGGCAGCTGTACGACTGGGCCTGCGACTACGACACCTTTCTCGAACGGCGCGCGGCGTCGCTCGAGGCCGAGACCACGCAACGGGCGAAATTCGACAAGCGGCTGGCCGAGGAGGAGGTCTGGATCCGGAAGGGGATCAAGGCACGCGGCACCCGCAACGAGGGGCGGGTGCGGGCGCTCAAGGCGCTGCGCGAGGAACGGCGGGCGCGGCGCGAAGTGACCGGGGCGGTGCGAATGCAGGTGACGGAGGCGGTGGCATCCGGAAAACTGGTGGTCGAGGCGTTCGGCGTCTGCGCCGGCTACGACGCCGGCAAAACGGTGATCCGCGACTGCACGACCACGATCCTGCGCGGCGACCGGATCGGCATCATCGGCCCCAACGGCTCGGGCAAGACCACGCTCATCAAGACGCTGCTCGGCGAGTTGTCCCCACTTTCGGGAACCATCAAATCCGGCGCCCGTCTCGAGATCGCCTATTCCGACCAGCTCAGGGAACAGCTCGACGAGGACAAGAGCGTGGCGGAAAACATCGGAGAAGGGAACGACACGGTCACCGTCAACGGCCGCACGCGCCACATCATCGGCTACCTGCAGGACTTCCTGTTTCCGCCCGACCGGGCACGCAGCCCGGTCCGCATGCTGTCCGGCGGCGAACGGAATCGTCTGCAGCTGGCCCGGCTGTTCACCAAGCCGTTCAACCTGCTGGTGCTGGACGAGCCGACCAACGACCTCGACATCGAGACGCTGGACCTGCTCGAGGAAATCCTGCTCGAATATTCCGGGACGCTGCTGCTCGTGAGCCACGACCGCGAATTCCTCAACAATGTGGTGACCAGCACGCTCGTGATCGAACCCGACGGGCTCGTCTCGGAATTCGTCGGCGGATACGACGACTGGGTCGAACAAAGGCCGACGGGGTCCGGATCCCCGGCGCAATCATCGAAGGCGTCCCCCGACAAGCTCCGGCCGAAGAAGGATGCGCCGCGAAAGCTGAGTTATCGTGAACAGCGGGAACTCGATGGACTTCCTGCGAGGATCGCCGGAATCGAGGCGGAGGTCGCCGCGTTGGAAGCCGAGCGTGATCGATTGCATTCGGAAATGGCGGACCCGGTTTTCTACCGGGACGACACGACCCGCGTGGTGGAGGCTCGGGGCCGGTTGGCAACGCTTGAAAGCGAAATCGCCGAATCGTATGCAGGTTGGGAGGCGCTCGAGGAAACGCTGCGGTCGCTGACCTCCCTCGACGGGAAGCGCTAGCCCCTGCCCTGGATCGAGATCACGACCTTTCCGAAATGCGCGCCGCTCTGCATGTGGCGATAGGCCTCGGGCGCGTCGTCGAACGGGAAAATGCGATCGATGACGGGCCGGATGGCGTTGAGTTCGATCGCCTGATTCATCTCATCGAACATCTCGCGGGAGCCGACGAATATTCCCTGGATCCGGACGCCCTTCATGACCGCCGGAAGCGGATTGACTTCTCCCGCACCGCCGGCCAGAACGCCGATCAGGGAAATATGCCCCCCGGCCCTCACCGCCTTGAGCGACTTTCCCAGCGTTCCCGCCCCGCCGACCTCGACCACCTGGTCGACCCCGCGCCGCCCGGTCAGCTCGAACACCTTCGATTCCCAGTTCGGTTCGGACTTATAGTTGATGGCGTCCGAGGCGCCGAGCGCGCGGAGACGTTCCATCTTGGTTTCGGTGCCGGTCGTCGCGATGACCCGGGCGCCGGCCGCCCGCGCAAACTGGAGCGCGAAGACCGACACGCCGCCCGTCCCCATCGTCAGCACGCTCTGCCCGCACACGAGTCCACCGCTCCGCAGGGCGTGCCAGGCGGTCAGCGCGGCGCACGGAAGGGTGGCGCCCTCCTCGAAGGACAGGTGGCGCGGCAGTGCCACGACGCCCCGCTCCCCCAGCACGACGTACTCCGCCAGGACCCCGTCCAGTGCCCCTCCGAGCGCCGACCTGGCGGCGCCGTCACCGATCCCCCCCGCGTCCCAGTCCTGGAAGAAGGCGGAGGCAACCCGGTCTCCGGCTTTCCATCTCGTCACCCCCTCGCCGACAGCGACGACTTCTCCCGCGCCGTCGGAAAGCGGAACGAGCGGAAGCGGCTGATTGCGCGAATAGTTGCCGCACACCACCAGGAGATCCCGATAATTGATCGACGCCGCTTTCATCCTGACCAGGAGCTGCCTTGGCCCGGGGGCGGGAATTTCCTGCTCCACGATCTTCAGGGCGTCGATGCCGGATGCATGTTCTATCGAATAGGAGCGCATGGCCCACCCTCCGGAACGGCGAATATTCGATCGACCCGATACGCGCCATCTGACACCATTTTACTCTGATGGTGAAAACCTTTAAGGAGAACCGCCCCGCGGCGCAAGTCGCCGGCGGGGGTTATTCTTATCCCGTGAGAGCCGGTTCGATCACGGACGTTCGTAGTCGACCGCGACCACCGACTCGCGCACGCCGGCGATGTAGGCGATCACCTCGAGGTGCGCGGGGTGAACCTGGTATGCCTGCAAATCCTCCAGGGAATCGAAGGTGGCCGTCAACGCGAGGTCGAAGGAGCGCTCGGTGCGCAGCACGTCGGCGCCCACTTCGAGTTCCCGCAACCCTGGAATCCTGCCCCGCAGCCCCTCGAGCACCTTGCGGGTCTCGGCGACATTTCCGGGCGAGCCGTCTTTCAGTTTGAACAGGACGACGTGGACGATCATGGGAGGGTCTCCTTTTCAATAGAACTCATTGGCGTTCGCCGTCGGCCCTGTACTTGACCAGGTAGCCGTCGTTCAGGCCGCGGCCGGCAATGCCGTCGAACCCGCCGGCCGAATAAGCCGACACGAACGCGTCGCCTATCGCGTCGACCGCGACGCCCGTTCCGACATCCTCGGCGGAAGTTCCGAACTGGCGGGTCCACGCCGGCGTCCCCCGCTGCCGCACCCAGAGCAGGTTCCCGGAGGCGTCGAGGCGGGCGAGCATCATGTCGGCGCCCCCGCCCGCCGTTGCGCTGTTGTCGATCAGGCCGTAGGTGGCCCCCGCGACGAACAGGTTGCCGGCCGCGTCCGCGGCGATCCCGAACGCAAAATCGTCGTTCGAGGTTCCAAGCTGCCGCGACCAGAGTTTCACGCCGTTGTCGTTGAACTTGACGACGAACGCGTCGATACCGCCGAACGACGGGACGCCGTCCATCCCCCCCGACGTAAAGCCGCAGACGTAGACGTTCCCCGCGTCATCGACCGCGATCCCGGTCACGTTGTCGTCGGCCGCCGTTCCGAACTGGATCGTCCAGAGCCGGCTGCCGCTCGGACTGTAGCGCGCCGCGAACAGATCGTATCCTCCCCGGTTCGTAGCCGCGTTGTCCACGGAGCCCCGCGTCTTTCCGGCCACATAAGCATCGCCTCTTTTTCCCCCGGCGACGCACAGCGCGTAATCTTCGGAAGATGACGCGATCGCCTGGCTTCCCTCCCAAATCGGTATTACCGAGGTCCGGAAACTCAGCGTGAAGGGGCTTCCCAGCGCGTTACCGGATTTGTCCCGGACGCCGCCTCCGATCGTGAATTGGTAGGTTCGATCCGCCTCGAGCGGACGGAGCGGCTGGAACCTGACGAGATTTCCGGTCAGGTGATCGTTCCGGGGATATCGGGAGAAAGGGTGACGGTGGCGTTGTCGAAGCTGGCGTTGTCCATGGCCCGGTCGAACAGGACCATGACCGCCTTGTGGATCCCGACGCCGGAGGTTCCGTTTCCGGGAGCGGCGTCGAGAACGCGGGGAGGATCAGACGCGGGTGCGGTCGTTCCGCTTCCGCCGCATCCGGCCGCCAGCA
>JANXPS010000234.1 GCA_025357175.1 Deltaproteobacteria bacterium
TGACGATTTTCGGCGCATCGCTTGCAGGAGTACTCGGGGGGATGCTGGCCATGCGAAAGGGGGAAGAGGGGCTAAAGACCGCGATCCCGTTTGGGCCATACCTCTGCTTCGCCGCGATCGTTTCGCGCTATTGGGGGGAGCCGATCTGGTCGTTCCTCATACGTTAGCGTGAGTGATGCATAGGTATGCTTCAATTATGCGTTTTTAGATTTTGCTTGACACCGGTGCAGTCAAAGTTATGATTGCCATTGACCGCGGGAATTTCCGACGAATACCGTGTCAACGAGGTCTTAATAGAGTGGTGGCAGGTTACCCCGTGGGAACAGCGGAATCCAAGGCTGGACCGAACAATGTCAGGAAGATACGGGAAGGGCTACTGTTGAGCAAGGCGGAGCTCGCGCGCCGCGCCGGCATCTCGGTTCTGACGCTCGACCGGGTGGAAAAAGGGATGAACTGCCGCATGGACACCAAGCGCAAGATCATCCTTTCGCTCGGCCTGCAGTTGACGGATCGGGATAAAGTTTTCAGCAACCCCTGACGATAAGGTTAAGGTGATGGGAATCTTCGGAACAAAAGAAATCATCGGTCTCGACATCGGGTCCAGCTCGATCAAGCTCGCGCACCTCAAGATGGTGGGCGGCGAGTGTCGGCTTCGCAGGTTCGGCGCGGTACCGCTCCCCCCCGACGCCATCGTCGATGGCGCGATCATGGATCACGCCTCCGTGATCGAGGGGATCAAGGCCGCCCTCCGCGATCTCAAGGTCCACGAAAAAGAGGTGGTCACCTCGCTCTCGGGCCACTCGGTCATCATCAAGAAGGTGGTGCTTCCGACCACCACCCCCGAGGAACTCGAAGAGTCGATCCACTGGGAAGTCGAGCAGTACATCCCGTTCGACATCAAGGACGTCAAGATCGACTTCCAGGTGATCGGCCCGCTAAAGGAAGATCCCTCCAAGATGGACGTGCTCCTGGTCGCGGTCAAGAGCGACTTGGTCAACGACTACATCTCGGTGGTCAAGGACGCCGGACTCACGCCGGTCGTGGTCGACATCGATTCGATCGCCGCGGGCAACGCGTTCGAATACTGCCACCCGGTCTCCGAGGACCAGGTGCCGATGGTGATCAATGTCGGCGCCTCCTTCATGAACATCAATATCCTCCACGGCGGCGTCCCGCTGTTCACGCGCGACGTCCCGATGGGCGGCGGAATCTACACATCCGAAATCCAGAAGCAGCTGGCCGTGAGTTACGAGACCGCGGAAGAGCTCAAGACGGGGCGGAAAGAGGCGGGCGAACGGGCCGAGCGGCTGACCGAGATCATGCGCACGGTTTCCAACATCCTTTCGACCGAGGCGCAGCGCTCCTACAATTTCTTCTCGGCGACTTATCCCGATCGCCTGGTGACCAAGGTCTACCTGACGGGCGGTGCGGCGAAGTCACAGTTTCTCAAAGACATGCTCGCCGAAAAGATCGGTGTCGAAGTCGAGCTGTTCGACCCGTTCCAGGGGCTCGTCATCGAAGAGCGCACCGTCGATTCGACCGTTGCGGCGCAGTACGGCACCGCGGCGACGGTAGCCGTCGGGCTGGCGCTGCGCAATGTGGAGGACCGTCGATGATCCGGATAAACCTGATCCGGGGCAAGCGCAAGAAGGGGAAGGAACTCAATTTCGACTTCCTCTACCTGATAGCGCCCCTGATAGTTCTGGCAGCGGTTTTCTACTATCACCAAACGCTGACTTCCCGGCTCGAAAACCTCGGCGTCGAGATCCAAAAAGCCGAAACCGACATCCAGCGGCTCAAGCGGGAGATCGGCGAAGTCGAAAAATTCAAAGTCCGCAAGGCCGAATTGCAGAAAAAGGTCGACATCATCACCAGTCTCCAGGCCAACCGGTCGGGTCCGCTGAAAGTGTTCGAGGCGATATCCGCCTCCATTCCCGAAAAGTGCTGGATCGAGACGCTCAAGATCGAAGGACCCAAGGTTGCCCTGGGCGGGATGGCGCTCAGCAACAACACGATCGCGAATTTCATGACGGCGCTCGGGCAGAGCGGCCGTTTCAAGGACGTGACGCTGGGAAGCGCCGAGGCCGCGACCTACCTCGACGCAAAACTCGTCCGGTTCAATCTGACATTCCAGACCGTTTTGGACAATTCGGCGCAGCAGCGCCCGGGGTAACCGGATGGCGACCAGCTTGGCGGACCTCTCGAAGGTCCCGCCCAAACAGAAATTCGTTCTCGTCCTGCTCGTCTGCGTGATGATTTGCGCCGGCTATTACTATCTCTTCTACAATGAGACGGCTGTGATGATCACCAAGCAGGAAGCCGCACTGGCATCCCTCAACAGCAAGATCAAGGAACAGGAAGTGATCGCCCGGAACCTGCCGTCCTTCCAGGCGGAAGTCCGACGCCTCGAAGAGCAACTGGGCGTGCTGCTCGAGCAACTCCCCAATTCGGCCGAAATCCCCAACCTGCTTCGAAATGTGTCCGACCTCGGGAAAGAGTCCGGACTGGAATTCCTCCGATTCGCCCCCAAGGAAGAATCCCGGAAAGAATTTTATGCGGAGATTCCCGTCGCCATATCCGTTTTGGGCGATCACCACAGCTTTGCGCTGTTCGCCGACAAGGTCGCGCACCTTCCCCGCATCGTGAACATTTCCAACATCGATTTTTTATCACCGAAAACGAGTCCCGAAGGCAACGTCCAGGTGAACATCACCTGCACGGCGACGACCTACCGCTTTCTCGAGCAGCCTCCAAAGGCGCCCGAAGGCGGCGGCAACAAGGACGCAGACAAAGGGAAGACAAAATGAGGCGAAACCACCTGCGCCTCCTTGCGATGATGCTGACGGTTCCGATCCTGGCAGGGGGCTGGTCCGGCTGCGCCAAGGAAGAGCCGCAAAACCAAACCGTCGTCAAGAAACCCGTCAGCAAGAAGACGGCCGAAACCACGGTCGGACCCGCGGTGGCGGACAACGCGATCGTTGCGAAAACATCCGAGCCCTCACTCTACAGCCCGGCCGGCAAGCGTGATCCGTTCACGCCGTTCATCAAGCCGCTCAAGGCCGTATCGCAGGCCGAGATTCCGGCGGGTCCCCCGTCCCTGCAGTCGCAGGATGCCGGGTCGTTCAAGTATGTCGGCATGGTCTGGAGCCCTCGCGGTGTTCGCGCACTGATCGAGGATATAGAGGGCAGGGGCTATACGGTGACCGTCGGCTCCCGTCTCGGGCGCGGCGGTGCCATCGTCACCCGCATAACCGACAAGGAAATCGTGGTCAAGGAAGAGTTCAAGGATTACACCGGCGCCACGGTCGTGCGCGAAAGTTCCCTCAAGCTCAAGAGCGCAGGAGGAAAATGATGATGAAGCTTTCCCAGGGGGTTCGCAGAGGCGGGCGGCGTCCGGCCTGGCTGGCCGCCCTGATCCTGTTGCCGTTGGTCGCCGCAGCCCCGTCACTACTGCCGGCCGCGGAATCTGAAGCACCCGCCGCGGTCAAACAGGCCGAAGTCCAGGCAGGCAAGATCAAGGACATCACTGTTTCGAAATCCGCGTACAGCACGGTCATCGAAGCGGTGGTCGACGGGAAAATCGAAAGTTACAACTCTTTCAAGCTGAACGACCCTTTCCGGATCGTCGTCGACATCTGGGGTGTTCAGCTTGGGGGCACCGCTCCCGAGATCGCGGTCGGGACGCCGCAGGTCAAGGTCGTCAAACTGTCCCAGCAGGACAACAAACTCAGGTTGCTGATCGAGACGCCGAACGGTCGTCCGATGCCCTTCCTGGTGACCACCGAGGGGGGAAAACTGGCCCTGTCCGTCGGAGGGGGCCAGGAAGACAAGGTGACGAGTCTCGATCGATCCGCGGACACCAGGTCCGAAAGCGGCCAGCCGGCCATTGTCGGAGTCGATCTCGAGGACCTTCCCGAGGCATCCAACGTCGTCATTACGACCGCAGGCAAGGTCGTCCACAAGACCATCAAGCAAAAAGGGATTATCATCCTGCAGTTCCCCGGTGCCACGATCGAGCGCGGGCTTCAGCGACCGATCGACGCGCGATCGTTGGGCCTGCCTGTTTTCGAGATCATCCCCGCAGTCGGAAAGAAGAAAGTCTCCACCATATCCGTGCGTTACAACCAGGGCGCGGCGTTCTCGATCGACGAACGCGAAAATGCGATCGTCGTCACTTTCCCGCGCAAGGGAGCTTCCGCGAAACCCTCCGTCGTTGCACACGTAACCGAAAAGCAGGAACTCGCGGCTGTCGAACCGGCTCCTGCTCACGAATCACCCGCCATCCCCCTGTTCGAAA
>JANXPS010000236.1 GCA_025357175.1 Deltaproteobacteria bacterium
GGTCGTAGCCGAGTACCTCGAGCCTCTTCGGCGGACGCCCCCCGATTCGCTGATCCTCGGATGCACGCATTACCCGGTGCTCAAGGAACCGATCCGCGAGTTTCTGGGCGACGGGGTCACGTTGATCGACTCGGGCGAGGAGGCCGCTCACGTCGTCGATATCCTGCTTTCGGAAAGCGACCTGAAACGGCGGAGCGAGGCCGGCGGGGAAGCCCGCTTCCTGGTGACGGACGATCCGGAGCGTTTCACGGCGGTCGGTGAAAGATTCTACGGGGGACCGATGGAAATGGTCGAACGGATCGCGTTATGAAGTTCGACTCTGCGCGCGGAGCCCGCTTCCGCAGCCTGATTGCGGACGGATTCCTTTTGTGGGACGGCGCGATGGGAACCATGCTGCAGGCGGGTGACCTGCTTCCCCGCGGCGCGGTCCCCGAAGAGCTTTGCCTCACCAGGCCCGACTCGTTGTCGGACATCCACGCCGCCTACGTCGCGGCCGGGGCGATGGCCGTCACGACCAACACTTTCGGCGCCAACCGGATCAAGCTGGCCGAATACGGGCTGGAGGACCGCGTGGGGCAGATCAACGCCGCGGGCGTCGCAGCGGCGCGGAAGGCGACCGGGCCGCGCGGGCTTGTCGCCGGCTCGGTCGGCCCGACCGGCAAATTCGTCGAACCGCTGGGGCCGATGTCCTTCCCTGCGGCCGTCGAACTCTTTTCCGAGCAGATCAGGGCGCTCGCGGATGCGGGCGCGGACCTGCTGATCGCCGAGACGATGATGGATCTGCGGGAGCTCAAGGCCGTTCTCGTGGCCGCGCGCGAATCGTGCTCGCTGCCCGTGATCGCGATGATGACATTCGAGGGGAGCGGCGCGACGCTGCTGGGCACCTCGCCCGAGGCGTTCGGCGTGACCGCGGCGGCCATGGGGGCCGATGTCGTGGGGCTGAACTGCTCGCTGGGTCCCGATGCGATGTTCCCGCTGGTCGAGCGCCTTTTCGCCGTGACCGGCGTGCCCGTGATCGTGCAACCCAACGCGGGCATGCCGACGCTTTCCGGCGACACGACCGTGTTCCCGATGGGCGCAGACGAGTTCGGCCAATTCGCGGCGCGCTTCAGGGCGCTGGGCGTGTCGATCGTCGGCGGATGCTGCGGGACGACGCCCGGTCACATCCGGGCGGCCGCGCGGGCGCTCGGCATCGGACCGGGGCGCGAGGCAAGCCGCGCATCCCGGCCGATCGTCCCCGAGCCCGGGCTCCGGATCGCTTCGCGCAGCCGCGTGACGACCTTCGGCGGCAGGGGATTCGTCGTCGTGGGTGAACGGATAAACCCCACGGGCAAAAAGACGTTCGCCGAGGAACTGCGCCGCGGCGACCTGTCCACCGTGACGCGCGAGGCCCGGGAGCAGACCGAAAAGGGGGCCGACGTCCTCGACGTCAACGTGGGAACCCCCGGCGTCGACGAACCGGGGCTGATGCGGCAGGCCGTTTTCGCCGCCAACGTCGCATCCGATCTCCCGGTCATGATCGACGCTTCCGACATCGAGGCATTGAAAAGCGGGCTCGAAAGCGCCGACGGGCTTCCAGTGCTCAACAGCGTCACCGGCGAGAAGAAAAGACTTGCAGCCGTCCTGCCGCTCGCGGCGAAGTTCGGCGCGGCGCTGGTCTGCCTCCCGTTCGACGAACACGGGATCCCCGATTCCGCTAAAGGGCGCCTGGCGATCACGCGCCGCATCGTCGCCGCCGCGCTCAAGGCGGGCGTGAAAAAAGAAATGCTGATCGTCGATGGCCTGACGACGACCATCAGCGCGTCCGCCGACGCGGCGCGCGTCACGCTCGACACGGTTCAGGCCGTTCGGGATAAACTGGCGCTGCCGACGCTGTTGGGCTTGAGCAACGTGTCGTTCGGCCTTCCCAACCGCGCGCTGGTCAATCGGGCGTTTCTCGGGCTGGCGATGGCCAGGGGCCTGTCCGGCGCCATCGTCAATCCGCACGACGAGGGAATGGCCGATGCGGCCGTGGCCGCCCGCCTGCTGTCGGGCGAGCCGGGCGCAGCCGATCGGTTCGTCGACCGGTTTGCCGCGGGCGGCGCTTCCGTCGATATACGTCCCGGGGTGGGTGTCCCGGACGACGATCCGTTGCGGGCAGTGTCCACCGGTGTCATCCGGGGAGACGGGAAAGCCGTCGCTGCGGCGGTCGAGCGTTTGCTGGCCGCGGGCATGCCGCCGCTCGAGGTAAGTACGGGCGGCCTGCTGCCCGGCATGGAAGAGGTCGGGCGGCGCTTCGAACGCAACGTCGTCTTTCTTCCGCAGGTGATGGCGTCGGCCGAGGCGATGAAAGCCGGCTTCACGCTGGTCAAGGCGGCCATGAGCGGTACGCGGGTCGAGTCCCGGGGGCGCATCCTCCTGGCCACGGTCGAGGGAGACGTCCACGACATCGGCAAGAATATCGTGGCGACGCTGCTTGAAAACCACGGTTTCGACGTGATCGACATGGGGAAGAACGTCCCCTCCGCCCGGATCGTCGACGAGGCGCGAAGGCGGAAAGTCGATGTGGTCGGTCTCTCCGCCCTGATGACGACCACGATGACCGAGATGAAGCACGTCATCTCCCGGCTCGCGCAGGAAGGGATCGAAACGGTCACGATCATCGGGGGCGCGGTGGTGACGGATGAATTCGCCTCCCGGATCGGTGCGACGCTCTACGCCCGGGACGGGATGGACGCCGTGCGAAAGCTGACGGCCGCTCTTGACGGAGTTCGGACGAAAAGGGGGTAGCTGCATGGCGGTCCGGATGCTTTCCGGGTTCAACCACAACATCAAGCACAACGGGCGGACGTACCATATCCAGACCGAGGACGGGGGCCGCACGAGCCCGAACATCGTGACGCACACGTTCATCGGCGGAGTGATCCTGGACAGCGTCCGGACCTCCTATGTCGATCTCGTCGAAGGCTCGGACTGGCAGGAGCGGTTGAAAGACCGCATGAAGGCGCAGCATCTCGAGGAGATCCGCAAGCTGCTTTCCGGGGCGATTCCGTTGCCCGAGGACGAGGAGCCGCCCGCGAATGCTTGAGGCGTTTCGTGTCGGCATGATCGGTCGGTCCGGGACCCTGTTCGACGGGTTCGAGGCCGCCTTCCGCGATGGCGACATCTGGCTGGTGACGGGACCGCCCGCATCGGGCAAAAGCCGGCTGCTCGCTGTGCTCCACGGGGATGGCAGGCCCGATGCCGGCGACGTGATGTTCGACGGCGTCCCGCTTTACCGGGGAACGCCCGATGCCGCATCCCGCTTCAGGTCTACCGCGGGATTGGTGGACGAGATGATCGATGCGGGCGAACATTCCGTCGGTGAGCTGTTTCGCCTGGCGTCGCTGGTTGCGGGCGGAGTGCCCGAAACCGAACGCAAGGCGAGGGAGGCGGCGCTGCTCTCCATGGTCGGGCTTCCCGGCTCCTCGGATTATGCTTTCCGCTCGCTGTCCATGTCCGAGCAGGTCAGGGCTTCTCTGGCGATCGAACTGTTCCGGGGTCCCCGGGTGCTGCTGCTCGATGCCCCGTTCGCCCGCATCGGGAAGGAGTGGACGGAAATGCTCAGTGCCCTGTTCCGCGCCTTGGCCCGCGAAGGCCGGATCATCGTTTTCACGGAGCGGGAAATCCCTCCGCTGTTTCCCATGAAACCAGTCAAGGAAAGCACACGCTGCGGCCCGTTCTTGCTGACGCAACTGGCGGCCGGCAGTTCCGTGGAGGCCGTCGGGTGAACAAGGCATCGATGATCTGGATAGATTGGAAACTGGCGGGGAAGTCGCTTGCCCGCGAGTGGATGAACCGGTTCTTCATGTTTTTCCTGCTGGGAGGATTTCTCCTGCTGCTGCTGGCGTCGCACGGGATCAACCGGTTCCTGTCGGAGCAGTGGGTCGTGAACGCCGTCCTCCGGCTCAACGTGTCCGCAGCGGAAGGCGCGGGGATCGCCTCCAAGGCGAGAAAGCTGCCCGCGGTCCGCTCCGTGGTCTACAAGGACCCCGAGGCCGCCTGGAGCGAGTTTCTCGCCGACTACCCCGGCCTGGAATCGTTGCGTCTCGAGGGGGACAACCCGGTACCGGGCTATCTCCACATACGGCTTCTCCCCGAGCGGTTGACCGCGGAGGACATCGCGGGAGTCGAGAACGCGCTCAAGCCGCTCCCGCAGGTCGAAAAAGTGTTCACGGGCGCGAAAACGCTTCCCCGCCTGCTCAAGGTGCGCGGGTGGGTCAATCTATCGCTCTGGGTTCTATTCGGCATCCTTTCCTCCATCCTGTTTTTCATGTGCGTCCTGCAGGAGGCGGCGCGCGCCCGGGCGCTTCGGGCAGACTTCAGCTTTCTCGCGGAGAGAGGCGTGTCCCACGCGGCCATCATGACGGGGCGCGCCGTCGGAAGCGCGCTTGTCGCCGGTCTGCTCGTCCTCCCGGCCATCGGAGCGGCCTGGCTCCTGAGCATCGCCGCGGCCGGGCGTTTCCCGATCCTTTCGTCGGTCCTGGGGCCGGTCGAGGAGGTGGTTCGTTCCGGCGGGTTTCCATTCGTGGTGCTGTATCTGGCAGCCGTCCCCTGCCTGATCTTCGTGGCCTCCCTTTACGGCTGGCGGGCGTCGAAAATCCAAACCCACAGAAAATGACCGGAGCCCGCTGGATTCGCACGCTGATCCGGGCGTGCGCGGTTTCGATGCTGTTTCTTTTCGCGGGCCAGGCCCTTGCGGCCGATCCGATGGCGGAACTGCGCCGCGAGAAGGCCCGGCTGGTCGAGATGCGGCGGAAAGCGGAAAAGACCGCGGCCGAGTTGACTGAAACGCTCCGGAAGGAAAAAAAATCGCGCGCGCGTGTCGGCGACCTGAAGGACCGCCTCGATAGGCAGCAGCGCTTCATCGTCGAGATCGACCGGAAAATGTCCGTTCTTTCGGCGGAAATGGACCGGACCGAACTTGAGGTCAAGGCGCTCGAGGCCCGCCAGGAAAAGACACGGAAACGCCTCGGAGACGGAGTGCACGCGACATTCCTCGCTGCAAGGGAATCGTCCGCATGGTTTGCCGCCGGTTCCCCGGGACAGGAGCTTCAACGTGATTTCGCCGTCCGGTTGCTGTCCCGGGGACATCGGCACCTCGAATCCGTCATGGCCGACCGGGAGCGGAAAGAGGAGCAGCTCTCCGGGATAGAACAGAAGATAGAAATATCGGAACGACAGATGGCGCGCGAAAAGAAGGTGGGCGATACGCTTCTGTCCAGGCAGGAGGCCGAGAGGCTCAAGCTTGTCCAGATCGAGGGGCAAAAAAAGAAGAAACAGGCCGAACTGGCCGACATTCGCGCCCGGATTGCCAGGATGGACTCGCTCGTCAACCGGATCGAGCGGGAGGCCCGGGAGCGCGAGCGGCTGGCGCGCGACCGGGAGGGGACGCAGGCCGAAAAACCGGCGACCGGCGTGCGGAAGCGTCCTCCGGCGCCGAAGCGGTTCACCGGAGTTGCGGGCGGCATGGCCGCCCCGTTGGCGGGCAAGGTCGTCGGGCGTTTCGGACGGCAGCACGACATGGTTTTCGACGTGGACATCGAGAACCGCGGGATCGAGATCGAGGCCCAGTCGGCGGCCCCCATCAAGGCGGTCGGCAAAGGCGAGGTCGTATTCATCGGGCCGGTCGCGGGCTTCGGCAAGGTGCTCATCCTGCAGCACGGGAGCGGCCTTTTCTCGGTCTACGGGAAGGCCGGATCCTTCGGCGTCAAGCAGGGACAAACGGTCGCCGCGGGAGAGGAAATCGGACGTTTGCCCGCCGACCCGGCCGGGAAATCGGTGCTATACTTGGAATTCAGGGCCGGTGGAACCGCCATCGATCCATTGTCGGTGATATCCATACAATGAGGAGTGTCGAATGAAAGGCAGGAAATGGCTGGCCCCGGTGCTGTTGCTGGGTGTTTTCGTGGTGGGGTTCGTCTCCGGAGACCTGACCACGTCGCGCCACTCGGCCCAGGCTACCGTCGCATACAACAAGCTCAAGGTGTTCGGCGATGTCCTGTCGGTCATCCAGAACAGCTATGTCGAAGAGCCCAGTACCGACAACCTGATTCAGGGCGCGATCCGGGGAATGATCCAGACGCTCGATCCGCACAGTTCATACCTGACGCCCGACATGCTCAAGCAGGTCGAGGTCGAAACGCGCGGGGCGTTCGGCGGGCTCGGAATCGAGATCGGCGTCAAGGACGGCATGCTGACCATCATCGCCCCGATCGACGACACCCCGGCTTCGCGAGCGGGCCTCAAGGCCGGCGACACGATCGTCAAGATCGAGAATGATCCCACCCGCGACATGACGATCAACGACGCCGTCAAGCGGATGCGCGGCGAGCCCGACACCAAGGTGACCATCTGGATCGCCCGCGAAGGGTTCACCGAGCCCAAGGCATTCACGCTCACCCGGGCCATCATCAAGATCAAGAGCGTAAAGGCCAAGGACCTGGGCGACGGAATCGGCTACGTCAAGCTCAACCAGTTCCAGGCCGACACCGATTCGGAACTCGAAAAGGGGCTCCAGGAACAGCTCAAGACGAAGGATGGGCTCAAGGGGCTCGTGCTCGACCTGCGCAACAACCCCGGCGGGCTGCTCGATCAGGCCGTCAAGGTTTCCGACAAATTCGTGGAGTCCGGGTTGATCGTCTACACGGACGGCCGCATCGAAAACCAGAAGGTGAAATACGTCGCCCACAAGGAAGGAACCTACAACGGGTTCCCGATCGTCGTGCTCGTCAACGCCGGATCCGCCTCCGCTTCCGAGATCGTGGCGGGATGCCTCCAGGATCACGGCCGGGCCATAATCCTTGGCACCCGGACATTCGGCAAGGCTTCCGTCCAGACGATCCTTCCGCTCGACGACGGTTCGGCGCTCCGCTTGACCACCGCGCGCTACTACACGCCCAACGGCAGGTCCATCCAGGCCAAGGGGATCGAGCCCGATATAGTCGTCAACGACGGGCGCGAGCCGGCCGATGGCCACGGCTTCATGCGCGAAAAGGATATCGAACGCCACCTCAAGGGTGACGGTGAGGACACCTCGCCGGCCAAGAAACCGGCGATGACGGCGCCGCCGGAAAAGAAGGACGACGCGGGCGGCAAGAAGAACGGAAGCCGCAAGGAAGCGCCGGCCCTCGACGAGTCCAAGAAGGAAGACGCCAAGGATGTCCAGCTCGACCGGGCGGTCGAACTGCTCAAGGGCTGGGAAATCTTCAAGTCGCGCTTCGTCGACAAGCCGAAGGCCTGACAGCCGGCGGGTCTCGCCAGGCACCGGCGGAGCCATGAGTGCCACGCTGTTCGAAG
>JANXPS010000270.1 GCA_025357175.1 Deltaproteobacteria bacterium
CAGGAGGAGATCGGCACCGGCGGCGGCGGTTTCCGTTTCATCTACGCGGCATTCCTGCAGGAGGCCGCGGAAGTTCTCGGCAACGGGGAACTCGCCGACCTTTCCCGGCGCATGACCGCCGTCGGCGACCGCTGGCGCGACTTCGCGGTGGCCGGAGCACGGCACTGCAAGGGGCGTCCGGGCGACCACGACAACTTTTCCGACCTCGGCCGCCTCCTGCGCGACTGCGCCGATCTCGAGGAAACGCTGTTCCGCGATCTCGCGAAACAGGTGAAGCGTTGAACCCCGCGCCGGTCCTCGAGGTGCGCCGGCTGGTCAAGCGCTACCGGGGGTCCGACGTTCCCGCCGTCGACGGCCTCGATTTCACGGTCCGCGAAGGCGAGATTTTCGGGCTGCTGGGCCCCAACGGCGCCGGGAAAACCACGGCCATCTCGATCATCTGCACGGTGCTGCGCCCGACCGCCGGATCCGTCTCGATCTGCTCGGTGGATATTTCGAAAAATCCTTCCGAAGCCCGAAAGCTGTTCGGATTGGCGCCCCAGGAAATCGCCCTCTACACGACGTTGACAGCGCGGGAGAACCTGCGCTATTTCGGAAGGCTCTACGGGCTTTCGGGCCGGAATCTTTCCGAGCGCACCGAAGCGTGCCTGGCGCTTGCCGGGCTCGAGGGCAGCGGCGATAAGCGGGTCGACACCTTCTCGGGCGGGATGAAGCGGCGGGCCAACCTCGCTGCCGCCATCCTCCACGCGCCGCGCCTGCTCCTCCTCGACGAGCCGACGGTGGGCATCGACGCCCAGTCGCGCAACATGATCCTCGAGAACCTGTCCGCCCTTCGCAAGGCGGGCACGACGATCGTCTACACCACGCACTACATGGAAGAGG
This sequence comes from Deltaproteobacteria bacterium, assembly GCA_025357175.1. Classification (GTDB taxonomy): domain Bacteria; phylum Desulfobacterota; class Deferrimicrobia; order Deferrimicrobiales; family Deferrimicrobiaceae; genus JANXPS01. Next base: position 883 of record JANXPS010000270.1, read on the forward strand.
CCGAACAGATCTGCGACCGCGTGGCCGTGATGGACCGCGGGCGGATCGTCGCCGAAGGCGCGCCGGCCGACCTGATCGGGGAAGCCGAGGATTGCGACAACCTCGAACAGCTCTTCCTGCGACTCACCGGGAAGCAACTTCGTGACTGAGATGATGCGAACGATCATCGCGACGATCCTGAAAGAGTTGCTCGAGCTGCGCCGGGACCGGGCCGGGCTCATGGTCTTGCTCGTCATGCCGATGGCGCTCGTCCTCATCCTGTCGCTCGTGCAGGACTCCGTCATGCAGGCGACCGGCGAAGCGCCGATCAAGGTGCTGCTCGCCGACAACGACAACGGCTTCCTGGGACAGGCGATCCGGGACCGGCTTCGCGAGGCGGGCGGGCTCGAACTGGTGACGAGCATCAACGGAAGTGCGGTAACCGAAGAAACTGCACGGAAGGCCGTCGCGCGCGGCGATTTCCAGTTCGGCGTCGTCATTCCGAAGGGAAGCGGAGAAGCCCTCCGGCGCAGGATGAGAACGCTGGCGACGGCCTCGCTGTCGACCGGAAAGAACGCACAGGCCGCTCCCCTCGAGCCGTCCTCCGTCCCCGGATTGGCCGTGCATTTCGATCCCGCGGTGCAGGGCGCTTTCCGTACGGCGGTGATCAACGCGTTGCGGCAGGTGCTGCTGGGCATCGAGATGACGGAGCGCGCCGCCGCGTTTTCGGAGACGCTGCCCGCCGAGCTCAAAAAGATCGTCGGCGAGTCGATCCCCACCTGGCCGGGCATGTCGGGTGCGATCACGGTTCCGGACATCCGCTTCGACATGGACACGACGCCCGTCCTGAAGCTGACCGAGACGGTCGCGCTCGGCGGCCGATACCTCAAGCGGCCCACCGCGGCCCAGCACAACGTTCCCGCCTGGACGCTGTTCGGCATGTTCTTCATCGTCGTGCCCCTTTCGGGGTCGCTGATCCGTGAGCGCCAGAGCGGCACCTACCGGAAGCTGATGGCAATGCCCGTGTCGCAGACCGGCCTGCTCGCGGGCAAGATCGTCGCCTACGTCATCGTCTGTATCGCGCAGTTCGCCCTGATGCTGGCGGTCGGCGTCTGGCTGCTCCCGCTCCTGGGCACCTCGGGCCTCGTCCCGGGCCGCGAGTTCCTGGTCGTCGCGCCGATCGCCCTGGCCGCGGCGCTGGCTGCCGCCGGCTATGGCATAATGGTCGGCACCCTGTCCCGGAGCTACGAACAGGCGTCGATGTTCGGGGCGGTTTCGGTCGTCATCGCGGCGGCGCTGGGAGGCATCATGGTCCCGGTCTACGTCATGCCCCGCATCATGCAACGAATAAGCACCCTGTCGCCGCTGGCGTGGGGGCTGAACGGATTTCAGGATGTGTTCGTGCGGGGCGGCTCCCTCGGTTCGGCGGGGGCCGACATCTTCCGGCTGCTGGCGTTTTTCGCGGTGACGGTGATCATTTCCCGGATTGCGATACGAGGAGCGGACAATGGGTGACGGGCTTGAAGAAGAACTGTTCAGGATCGTGGCGGAAACGTGCCGGGTGTCCGAACCGCTGCCGGACGGCCTCTCTTTCGACGAACCGCTGATCGGACCCGACTCGCCATTCGGCCTGGACTCGCTCGACGCGGTCGAGATCGTCGTCGCGGTCCAGCGAAAGTACAACGTCCGCATCGACGCCCAGAAAACCAGCCGCCAGGTCCTTCAGTCGATCGCGACGCTCTCGGCGTTCATCCGGAGCCATCGCCCCGGACCAGGTTGATGTCGACCGAGATCTCGACTTCATCGTTCCCGATGAGGCCGCCCATCCCGAACATCTTCCGGCTGATCGTCGTGGTCGCCTTGCCGCCGACGTGATCCTTCCCGTCCGCATCCTTGCCGAGCGCGGCCGGGCCCGTGACAGCCAGCACCACTTCATGCGTTACGCCATGCAGCGTCAGGTCGCCGGTCACCTTGAGCTTTCCTTCCGATAGCGCTTCGATCCTCTTCGACTTGAATACCGCCGTCGGATACTTCGACACTTCGAAGAATCTTCCGCCCCGCAGGTCGTTGTCGCGCAAGCCGATGCCCGAGTGGATCGAGGCGGCATCGATCGTGATTTCCGCGGACGATTTCGTGATGTCCCGGTCGTCGTAGACGATATTCCCCGAGAATTTGTCGAACCCGCCATTGACCGGATTCACGAGATAGATGACGGTCTTGAAGCGGACCGCGGACTTCTGGCTGTCCAGAATCCAGCCGGCGTGGACGGCAGCCGGCAGCAGCAGCAGCAGCGCGAGAGCGGCGACGGACGCGAACCGTTTCATTTCCAGACCTCCTTGGAAAATGATTCGTCCATTGGATGACATGCGGCGGCGGACGATTCAGAGGGTCGTAAAGGATTCGGAGAAAACGGCTCGCCGACCGTGCTGCCCGCGAGCCGGAAGAAGGCGGTCGAGACGCCGAAGACGAACGAAGCGCGGAAGCAGCCCTTCAATTTCGTGGAAAAATACAACGCGGTCTACGAGCGGAACGACCTCGGGGAATGAACCCGGAACAATCCGGCGTCAAACCACCGTGAGCAGCATGTAGGCCATCGAGAAGCGGCCGCTTTCGGGGATCATGCACAGGAGCCGGTCGCCGGTGCGGAGCCTGCCGGAGTGGAACAGCTCCTCGAGCATGATGAAGATCGAGGCCGAGCCGGTGTTGCCCTTCGTCGCCAGGTTGGTGAACCAGCGATCGAACGGGATATCGAATCCGATCTCCGCCATCCTGTCGTGCAGCGCCTGCCGGAAGAAATCCGACGAATAGTGCGGGACGAACCAGGTGACGCTCCCGGGCGAAAGCCGTCTTTTTTCGATCAGGCGCGACAGCGTCCGGTCTACGGCGGTCACGATGATCTCGCGATTCAGCAGGTCGACGTCCTGCTTGACCGGGAACGCGTTGGCGGCGACCGCCGCCTGGATCGTTTCGAATTCGCGCCAGCCGGTCAGCGTGCCGTCGTCGTTCTTGACCGCCCCCGCGTACATGCACGTTTCGAGATCTCCCGCGAAGGACAGGTGGTCGATCCACTCGATCCGCAGGGCCGGGCGACCCGGCAGGGGGGCGGGAGCGACGAAGGCGGCGCCCGCGCCGTCGGACAGCATCCATCGAAGGAAGTCGGCGTCGAAGGCGAGCACCGGGCGTGCTTCGATCGCTTCCGCCTTTTCGGCCGACAGCACGCCGAACAGGTTGGCGCGCATCCAGGTGGACGCCGTCTCGGATCCGGTCGCCACGGCATTCCGGGTGAGCCCCAGCGCCACGTTCATCGCGGCGTACTTGAGCGCGCCGATCCCCGACAGGCATATTCCGGAAAAACTGGCCACCTCGCACGGGGGCGTCGCGAGCTCGCCGTGCACCATCAGCCCGTGCCCCGGCATGAGCTGGTCGGGCGAGGACGTCCCGCAGGCGAGGCACTCGATCTCCGAGACGGAGAACGCCTCGTGCGGTTTCAGCAGGCGCACGGCCTCGGCGGTGAGCCGGGCGTTCGTGTGGGTGATCCGGCCGGTGGCGGGGTCGATGGCGTAGTGGCGTTTCCGGATCCGGTTTTTCCGGAGGATGAGCGAACGGGTCCGCGAAGGGGTCTGCCCCAGCATCCCGAGAACCTTCTCCATGTGGTCGTTGTCTACCGGATCGTTGGGCAGGAACGCCGCCAGGTCGGTGATATACGCTTCCATACGTCTATTCGATCCCCTACAGTTTCGCGTTGGCGTGGAACGCCTTGATCAGCCCTGCATAATGCTCGTAAAAACGTCTTTCGTCCAGCCGGGTGGGCACGACGGCGTTGGTCAGCGTGTAGTAGTCGAGGTCGTGGACGACGATCCGATCCTTTATCGCGGCATGGAGCGCGGTGCCGGGAAGCGGCGTCAGCACGGTCAGAAGGGGCAACCCGATCGGCCGGTCGAGCACGTACCGGCCCAGCGCCTCGAAACGCGCCTCGTCGTAGTCGGGCGACACGATGAAATCGCCCACGATCGTGATGCCGAGGCCGTGCAGGATGGAAATGGCCTCGTCGTTCTCCGCCACGCTGGACGCCTTGTTCATCCGCGCGAGCCCTTCGTCGCCGAATTCCTCGAAGCCGATGATCACGGACCGCAGCCCCGCCTCCTTCCAGCGGGCGATCAGCTCGGGATGGCGCACCACCGTGTCCGAACGGACATCCGCCAGGAAATTTTTCCGGATGCCGGCTGCGAGGATGGCGTCGGCCAGGGCGCGCGCGTGCCGGACGTTCCCGAACGTGTTGGCATCGACCAGCCGGATCACCGGGATGTCCCCCAGCATCCGGATCTGTTCGACCACCGCCTCGACCGAGTGGGTCAGGTAGCGGCCGCCGGTCAGCGGCCCGATGCAGCAGAAGGAGCAGTCGTAGGGGCATCCAAAAGCGGAAGCCACGAACCCGAGCCGGAAACCGAGCGACGACAGGATGTAGTTCTCGCGGTACCTTGCGACGAGGTCGTAGCGCGGGGGCTTTCCTTCTACGAGGTCGCCGGGGCCGAACAGCCTGGGCGTGAAGCGGAGCTCGCCGCCGGGATTCGTTTTCGCGATGCCGGGCACACGGTCCGCCCCGCTCCCCGCCCCGATCGCCGAGACGAGTTCCGCGAAGGAACCTTTTCCGAGCCCGGCCGCCACGTAATCGAATTCGGCCCGGTTGAAAAAGGACGGGTCGTTGCTCGCGTGGATGCCGCCGACGATCGTGACGACGCCCGGGAACGCAGCCCTGGCCGTGGCCGCCAGCCGGACCACGGTGTTGGCTTCGCACGTGACCGCGGTGAAGCCGACGAGGTCGGGACCGAAGGCATGCAGCGCGTCGGGCCAGGCGTCGGGCGCCGCCTTGAGATCGAGGATCTCGATCTCGTGGCCGTCGAGGTTTCCGGCCAGCACTTCGAGGGCGAGCGGCTCTCCCCGGAATATCGCCTTGATGGAATCGATGCCGTACCGCTCCTCGGGGATGCTGCGGCCGCAGTTGGGCGGGTTGACCAGCAGGATTTTCATGCGGGTCTCCGCAGGGAACGGATGAGGAACCAGGTGGCGGCGGCCCCGGCGAATCCGAGCAGAGGACCGACGACCAGCGCGCCCAGCAGCCATTCCCACAGGCGCAGATGGATTTCACCCAGCAGCGTTTGACGGTTGAACTCGGTCCAGAACGTGCCGAACCGCATGAGGTGGCCGGCCTCTATGCACAGGAACGGGACGAACGGCGCGACGCAGACGTTGCTGGCCAGGGCGCCCATCAGCTTGTTCAGGTGCAGCCGGTGGTTGACGTAGACGATCGTCGCGATCCCGAAGGGGATGATGGGCAGAGCCCCGATGAAGATGCCGACCCACGCCGCCGCCGCCAGCTCGCCCGCCCCGTCGTGCTCCCGGCTCAAGGAACGAAACAGCCGGACCGGGTGCAGGAGGCTGAACGCGGCCGCCGGATCCTCTTCGGCCGAAGCGGCTGCGAGCCTCTTGTGCGGCCAGGGAAAAAGGGAACGCGTCACCAGCCATGTGTGCAGGCAGGTCAGCCGGAAGTTGTCCTTGAACTTGTGGAAGTGGGAAACACGCTCGTCTCCCGTCGGGTAATGGACCGACACGGGAACCGAGAGGAGCGGGTAGCCCGCCCAGGCGGCGCGTACCAGCACTTCGACCTCGAACGCGTAGCGGCTGGAAAGGAAGCGCCCGGCGGCGAGCAAACCGACCGGATAAAGGCGGAACCCGCTCTGGGTATCCGGCACCGTCCGCCCGCATTCGAGCCGGACCCAGAAGTTCGAAAAATCGCGGCCGAACACGCTGGAGCGGGGGGCGTCCGATTCTTCCATCCGCCGCGCGCCGACGACGATCGCCGGCCACGTCGATGCGGCCGCATCGAGGAGGGCGCGGGCGTCGGCCGGGTCGTGCTGGCCGTCGGCGTCGATCGTCAGGATCGCGGCGAAGCCGAGCGACTCGGCCCGTTCCGCCGCCGCAAGGATCGCCGCCCCCTTCCCCCTGTTTTCGGGAAAGAGTAGCCGATAGACGGGAAGGCCGGCCAACGCATCGAGCCCGCCGTCGGTGCTGCCGTCGTCGACCACGAGCACGCGGTATCCTTCGGCCAATCCCTTCGTGACCACGGCCCGAAGCGTGGGAGCGTGGTTGTAGACCGGGACGACCATCAAGGTTTTCGGCGAAGACGCCGGCAGGTACTCCTTCATCCGGACACCCGCGTTTCGCCGCTCCGGCGTGCGGACACCTCGAGCAGAATGCCGCCCGAGACGACCGATTTCATGAGATGGGTCCGGACGTCGATCCGGTCGAAACCGGCCGCCGACAGCATCCGCTCGACCTCGCGCCGGCTGCGCGCCTTTAGCCATAGCCCCTGGCGGACGGCGTTGCCGATCTGCGTGAACAGCCGGAAGAACGACCGTCGCGCGGTGATGAAATAGAGCGTGCCGCCCGGGCGGATGCGGGGGGCAAGGTGCTTGAGGAACGCGGGCAGGTCGGCGATATATTCGAACACGAGGAAGGCGCAGGCGCCGTCGAACAGGCCGGTGAGCGCGATGTTTTCGATGTTGCCCGCCAGCGTCTCGATGTTCGTCACATGCCCGTCGGCCGCTTTCCGCTCGAGGATCGCCAGCATCTTCGCCGAAAGGTCGACAGCGACCACCTCGCGGCACTGTCGTGCGATCTCGAGCGTGAAGATCCCGGTGCCTGCCCCGATCTCGAGGACCCGGGACGACGGGTCGAACAATTCCGGGAGCCGCTCCCGGAAAAGCTTCTGCTCGGTCCGCCGGGAGATGCCCACGGCGGAGCCGAACTGCTCCGCGTCGTACGTCTCCGCGAGCCCGTCGTAGAATCGCCCGGCCGGGCTGGCCTCCGCGCCGGACGCGCCCCTGGCCATGACCTCTTTTCCGATCAGCCGGGAGAGCGGGACGACGTTTATCCCGCGCGACTTCAACCCTTCGAGCAGCGACTCGAATTCGCCGAGCAGTTTCGACACGTCGCCTCCGCGGGGCGTCACGTCGTGCAGCGCCACGATGTCGCGGTTTTTGACCGTCCCGAGCACGCGGCCGGCCAGCCCCTCGAATCGCCGGTTCCCGAAGTCGAGCGCGCGGCAGCTGTAGTTGACGCAGAACATCCCGTTTTCTAGCAGCACGCGCCAGAGCCGCGAATTGGTGATCCCCACCGGCGGTCGAAACGCGACCGGGACGACGCCGAAGCGGGCGAACGCGGCCTGCGCCCCTGCGATCTCGCGGCGCAGCACACCGCCGCTTTTCAGCATCAGGAACGGATCGTGGCGCTGCGAATGGTTGCAGATCTCGTGTCCCCGGGCAAGGACGGCGCGAACGACGTCCGGGTGCCGTTCGGCTTTCTCCCCGATCATGAAGAACGTCGCCGGCACGCCGTGGCGGTCGAGCAGGTCGAGAAGACCCGGCGTGACGGCGGGGTCCGGGCCGTCGTCGAAGGTGATCGCGACACCGTCCCGGCCCTTGTCGCCCCGGCTGACGATCGGCAGGAAGTAGCCTAGCCGGGGAAAAAACGGCGCGGAGAGGGAGGCGATGACGAAGGCGGCCAGCGGCAGCGGCGCCAACCGCGCGTCCAAAAAGAGCAGCAGCGCAAAAAGCTGAAATGCGCCCAGCCCGGCGAAGTGGGCCGGAGACAGCGGGCAGATCATCGCCGGTCGATGAACGTCCGCGGCTTGCGACGTCCCCCCTCGTAGAGCGACGCATCGACGGATGCGGGCGATTCGAACACGATCTCGGGCGTCACGCGCGCCTTGGCCAGGAGCGTCTCGCCGATCGCGTTGCGGAACGCGGCATCGGCGGACCGGCGCGTCCCGACCCGCACGAGCAGGCGGTCGGTCCCGTCCGCCTCGCACTCTGCCACGAGCACGAAATTTTCGATGCCGTCGATCGCGACCAGCGCGTCCTCGATCGTCTTGGGATAGACCGTCGTCCCCTTGACCTTGAGCCGGTGCGCCTTCCGGCCCAGGATCGGCCCGATCCGCATCCCGCCCCGGCCGCACGGGCAGTCGCCGGGGACGACGAAGGTGATGTCGCCGGTCCGGTAGCGGATCAGCGGCATCGCCTCGACCTGCAGCGTCGTGATGACCAGCTCGCCCGCCTCGCCCGGCGGAAGCGGGGCGCCCGACTCGTCGACCACCTCGGCCAGCAGGATATCGGGATGGATGTGCAATCCCCGGTGGGCGGCGCATTCGTGAAAGGCGGTGCCGGCCTCGGTCAGCCCGTAGGTCGAGAAGAGTTCGCTGCCCCAGGCGGCTTCGATGATGCGGCCCAGGGCGTTCGAAGTCAGGTCGGCGCCCCGGATCGCGTCGCCGATCAGCAACGCCCTGGCGGGCGCAATCGCACGCAGGTCGATCCCCGCCTCCCGTGCCAGCCGAGCGAGCGCGGCCATCATGGAGGGGACCGCGACGATGCCGTCGGGCCGAAGCGCCCGCATCAGGTCGAGATGGCGCTGCGCGGGCTGGACGCCCACGCGGATCGCCGCCGCGCCGATTTTCCGGAGACCCTCGTGGTAGGCGAGTCCCGCGACGAACAGGTTGTCCATCGTCGCCGCGAGATGGAACCGCATCCCGGGAGCGGCCCCGAGCCAGGAAAATCCGCGCCGCTCGGTTTCGGAGAGCCGTTCGACGTCGTTGCGCGTCATCGGGACGAACACGGGTTCCCCGGTCGTCCCGGTCGTCGACACCAGTTCGACGATCTCCCGCGCGGGCACGGCGAGGAAATCGTCGGGACGGGCCTGCAGCGCCTCCTTCGGCGTCGTGGGCAGCGCGGAGAGACCGGACCGACTCCGGACCGGACCGATCGCCGCCAGCGCCTCCCCGTAGTACGGGGAGCAGGCGATCGCACGGTCAACGGTCTCCGACAGCAACCCGTCGCTGATCCGGGCGATCTCGGCCGCCGGCCTTTCGTAGATGTCCGGATGAAATATCATCCGCACCCGCCTTTCCTCATGAACCACAACGACGAACCGAAGAACGCGACCTCCCCGGAAGAAGGTCCGGCGTCGCGAAACCCGATCCGCTCGAAAAGCCGGAGGTTCTCCCCGACGTCCGAGAAGCCCTGCCACCCGGCGCAAACGCTCTCGGCGAAATCATGGATCAGCGTCGTGACCCGGAACGTCCGCGAGGGGACATGTCGCCTCTCGGCGTCGGGGAGGCCCCGCGTCAGGATTTCCAGCACGCCCCCCGGCGCCAGCACCCGGCGCAGGTCGGCGTAGACCGGTTCCCGGCGCCCGGGCGGGATGTAGGGATCTCCGCAGCCGAAAAGGACCGCGTCGAAACTTTCGTCAGCGAAGGGAAGCGGTGCGTCGAACCCTTTCCAATTCGAGGGCCCGTACCATTGCACCGGCGCCGAGGCGAGGCCGAGCGACGCATTCCGCCCGATGGCGCGCGCGGTGCGGCTTCGGGCTGTTTCAGCGAAGCCGTCGGTGAAATCGATCGCGCTGATCCTGGCGGCGGGCCACCGATCCAGCGCCCGCTCGATTCCCCAGCCGGGGCCGTGGCAAAGGTCGAGCAGTCTCGTCTCGGGTGCGGAGCCCGAGGCCATCATGTCGAACAGCACGGTCCGGCATGCCTGGAATTCCGCGCAACCCAGGAAGTCCTCCCACGCTGCGGCACAGCCGGATTCGAACGTGATCGGCGGCTCGTCCCCGCGCAGGTAGGCGGGCGTCCCCTGCAGGCAGCTGCGCAGGAAGCGGATTTCGCCGTCCTCTTCCCCCCTCTCACCGATCTCCGGCACCACCTTTTTCGACCCGTGGCACCGCCAGCGCTCGTCGTCGATGCGCCTGAGCCATCTCACCTCGGAAAGCAGCTCGACGAGGAGCCGGACCATGCGGCGACGGTTTCCGCGGGTCAGGTCGAAATCGAGATCAAGAGAAAGCGTTGCGCAAAGCCCCTCGAACGTGAACGGAGAGATCGCCCGGATGCATTCGAGTATCCCCTCCCTTTCGGCAAGCGACACCAGCTCGGGCAGGATCACGCGGGTGGCGTAACCGGGAATCAGCGCGCGAAGCGGTTCCGGAATCGTGTTCGCCGACGTCATCTTGTCTCCTTCCGTCCCGGTTGCCGGGAAGGCAGGTCCGGCCTCGCGCCGCGGTAAAACCAGTGCAGCAGGACCGCCGCGAACACGCCGATCACGACTGCCGCCCACAACCCCCCGAGCCGGACGAAGAGCCACAACGCGGACATGAAAACCGCGACGCAGGCCGCGAAGCCCGCAAGCGACGAAAGGTACCGGCTGTCGAGCCACCCTTTCATGCCGGAACGAACTCCCGAACGGGAACGAACGCCAGGTGGCGCATCAGGCCATCCAGCTTCGACGCGGCGCCCTGGAGATTGAAGCCGGTCATGAAGCGGCGGGCGGGCGGCAGCGGCAAGCGGGGAGGATCGGGATCGAGTTCCCACGGGTGGAAATAGACCATCGCCGGAAGGCCTTCCCGGTTCATCCTCCGGATTTTCGAGAGGATGTAGAAATAGGGCGTCAGCCGGAGCGCAAGGCCGCCGGTGAACGGAATATTTTCGCCAAAACAGCGCATCGCGGTCAACGGAAACTCGAAGATGTCGCCGGACGGCGTCGGGACGGGACCCGGGTTGACGGGAAATCCGGGCGAGCCCATCCGCGTCAGCGGCACCATGCTCGAATCGTAGAGAATGCCGTGGCGCCGCAGGATCTCGAGTGCCCACAAAGTGTGAGGCCGCATCGACCACTCGGGCGCCCGGTGGCCGACGACCGGCAGGCCCGTGGCCGAGCCGATGGCGTCGAGCGACCTGAGCAGGTCTTCCTCGAATTCCTCCGGCGTCATCTCGTAGATCCGCCGGTGGATATGGCCGTGCGTCGCCACCTCGTGCCCCTCCGCCGCCACGGCGCGGACGAGCGCCGGTTCCCGCTCGGCGATGCGGCCGAGGACGAAGAAGGTCGCCCGCGCGCCGTGCCGACGCAGGAGGGCGAGGACCCTGTCGGTATTTTGCGCCACGCGGCTCTCGAACGCGTCCCACCCGGCCGGATCGGCGCACGCCGCCACCCCGCAGATGTGGTACCAGTCCTCGAGGTCGACGGTCAGCGCATTCTTCATGTCCGCTTCACGGGAGGCGGCCCGTCCTTACAGCGAAAGCGCGCGCAACACGAGATAGACGGAAGACTCGCCGCCCTGGTTGAAGCCGTATGCGAAGCCGACGGCGGGCTCGATCTTGAGCCAGTATCCGAGCGTCATGTCGAGACGCGACTCGATTCCGGCGCCCGTCCGGGTTTTTC
>JANXPS010000295.1 GCA_025357175.1 Deltaproteobacteria bacterium
AATTCGGCCGCCTGCCGGTCGCCCATCGTGATCGTGCCCGTCTTGTCGAGCAGCAGCACGTTCACGTCGCCTGCCGCCTCGACGGCCCGGCCGCTCATGGCGAGGACGTTTTTCTGGACCATCCGGTCGATCCCCGCGATGCCGATGGCCGAAAGGAGCCCGCCGATGGTCGTGGGGATGAGGCACACGAGCAGTGCGGAGAGAACGGTGACCGACAGCGGGACGTTGGCGTAGTTCCCGTAGAATTTGAGCGTCATCACGACGATGAGGAAAATGATCGTCAGTGCGGAAAGCAGGATCGTCAGCGCAATCTCGTTGGGCGTCTTCTGCCTTGAGGCCCCTTCCACGAGGGTGATCATCCGGTCGAGGAAACTTTCACCGGGGTTGGCCGTGACACGCACCGTGATCTTGTCGGACAGGACGCGCGTCCCGCCGGTGACAGCGCTCCGGTCTCCGCCGGCCTCGCGAATCACGGGCGCGGATTCGCCCGTGATGGCGGACTCGTCCACCGACGCGATCCCCTCGACGACTTCCCCGTCGCCCGGGATGACCTCACCGGAGACGACGATCACCAGGTCGTCCTTCCGCAACGATTCGGCAGTGACCGTTTCGATCGAGCCGTCCGTCAGCATCTTGCTGGCCATCGTGCTCGTGCGCGTCTTTCGAAGGGCGTCGGCCTGGGCCTTGCCGCGCCCCTCCGCCATCGCCTCGGCGAAGTTGGCGAAGAGAACGGTGAACCAGAGCCAGAGCGTCACCTGGAATCCGAAACCGAGCGGTTCGCCCGGCGCACGGAAGAACAGGCCGATGGTGGAAACGGCCGCACCCGTTTCGGTGACGAACATGACGGGGTTGCGCAGCATGGTCGCAGGAGAAAGTTTGCGCAACGACGCGCCGATCGCCGGCACGACGATCGTCCTGTCAAAAAGGGAATGGGATTTTGCAGCCATTGGAAGAATCTCCTTAAAACAGCAGCTTCGATTTGATCATCATGAAATGCTCGACGATCGGTCCCAGCGAGAGCGCCGGGAAGAAGCTCAGCGCCCCGACGATCAGGATCGTGCCCACCAGCAAGACGACGAACATCGGGTCCGAAACCGGGAAGCTGCCCGCGCTCTCGGGCATGAGCTTCTTTTTGGCCATGCTGCCGGCCAGCGCAAGGACCGGCACGATGAAGAAGAAGCGGCCGACGATCATCGAGATGGCCAGCGTCGTGTTGTACCAGGGGGTGTTGGCGGTCAGGCCCGCGAAGGCGCTCCCGTTGTTTCCCGTGGTGGATGAGAAGGCGTAGAGGATCTCGCTGAAACCGTGCGGCCCGGCGTTGTTCAGACCCGCGAGCCCCCACTTGCTGGAAACCGCCCACGCCGTGAAGCACAGAATGTCGAAGATCAGCACCATGACCGCGATCACGCACACCTTGATATCGTAGGATTCGATCTTTTTCCCCAGGTACTCCGGCGTTCGCCCGACCATCAGCCCCGCGAGGAAGACGGTCAGGATGACGAAGATGAGCATCCCGTAAAGTCCCGCACCCACGCCGCCGAAAACCACTTCGCCCAGCTGGATGTCGAGCATCGGGACCAGGCCGCCCAGCGGCGTGAAGGAGTCGTGCATCGAATTGACCGCCCCGCAGGAGGCGTCGGTCGTGATGGTGGCGAAGAGGGCGGATTCGAAGACCCCGAACCGGACTTCCTTCCCCTCCATGTTGCCGGGCACCGAGGCGACGCCGGCCGCATGCAGTCTCGGATTGCCGTGGACCTCGGCCCCCCAGCAGACCAGTACACCCCCGAGAAAGAGCACCGTCATGGCACCCCAGACAGCCCACCCGTGGCGCTGGTGCTTCACCGCCTTCCCCAGGTAGTACGTCAGCCCGCTCGGGATCAGGAAGATAGACAGCATCTGGAAGAAGTTGGAGAGCGGCGTCGGATTCTCGAAAGGGTGCGCCGCGTTGGCGTTGGTGTAACCCCCGCCGTTGGTCCCGAGCATCTTGATCGCCACCTGCGACGCCATCGGTCCCTGGACAATGCTCTGGATGACGGCGCCGTTGTCCAGCGTGCGGGCCGAGGTGTACGGCTTGAAGTTCTGGATCACTCCTTGGGACACCAGGAAGATCGAGAATACGAGCGCAAGCGGCAGCAGCAGGTAAAGGTGAAGGCGGACCAGGTCGACCCAGAAATTGCCGACCGTTTTCGAACAGCTTCTCGCGATGCCTCGCACCAGTGCCGCGGCGACGGCGATGCCGGCCGCCGCCGAGGTGAAGTTGTGGATCGCGAGGGCGAGCATCTGGGAGAGGTACGACATCGTCGACTCGCCGCCGTAGCTCTGCCAGTTCGTGTTCGTGGTGAAGCTGATCGCCGTGTTGAAGGCGAGGTGATCGGGCACGGCCCCCATCGCCTGCGGGTTCAGCGGAAGGCGATGCTGCAGGCGGAGCAGCGCATAAGTCAGCAGCCCGCCGACGAGGCTGAAAGCAAGGAGGGAGAAGGCGTACCGTTTCCAGTCCTGTTCGCTTTGCGGATCGACGCCCATCAGGCGGTAGAAGCCTTTCTCGACCGGGCGGAATACGGGGTCCAGGAAAGTTTTTCCCTGCGGATCCAGAACCTTGAACAGCCAGAGCCCCATCGGCTTCGTGAGCGCCAGGAGAAGGGCCACATAGAGGACGAGTTCGATCCAGCCGTAGATATCCATGACTATTCGTCCTCGTCCTTCAGAATTTATCCGGCCGGATGACCGATACGAAGAGATAGACGATCAGGCCGATTCCAACGATACCGACGAAGGTTTCCATGATTTTTCTACATCCTTTCCGGCTGTGGGACGTGGTCCGCCCTGTTGAGCGTGACGATGAAGGTGCTGCCTTCCCCCTCGCGGCTTTCGACGAGGACGGTGCCTCCGTGCGCCTCGACGATTTCCTTGACGATGGCCAGCCCGAGACCTACGCCGGTTTCGGCCCCCTGCCCGGGCACGCGAAAGAACTGCTCGAAAAGATGGGGCATGTATTTGCCCGGAATTCCGATCCCGGTATCGGATACGCGGAACCGGACGTGCCGGTCGTCGGAGGAGGCCGTCAGGGTGACGCGGCCGCCCGCGGGCGTGTGCTTCAACGCATTGGATATCAGGTTGTCGAACGCGTTGGTGATTCGGCCCGGGTCGACCCATACGTCCGGAAGGCCCTCGGGGACGTTTGACTCGAACGTGACGCCGCCGTCGCGAGCCACCGTCCGGAAAGGCTCCGAGACCGACGAAGCGAGCAGCGCGGGCGGAACGGGCCGAAAGGCCATGGCCGCCCTTCCGGATTCGATCCGGCCGATGTCCAACAGGTCGTCGAGGATGGTGTTCAGGCGATCGGAATCGTCGCGGGCCGCGAGCAATAACTCGACCTGTTTTTCGGTGAGGGCGCCGATCTTCTCGTCCAGCAACAGGTGAACCGCCATCCGGATGGAGGTCAGCGGGGTCTTCAGTTGATGCGAGACGGTCGAGATGACGCCACGCTTGAGTTCGTCCTGCTCCCGCTGCCGCGTCACGTTTTCCAGGACCAGCACGACCCCCGCCGGCATATTTTCCGCATCGAGGATGGGGATCGCCCTGGGAAGCCAGAACCGCTCCTCGGTTCCGGAGAAATGCTGCACCGGAGCTTCCCCCGATTGGGACGGGCGGCCCGTCCTCAACGCCTTGTCGACCACGGGGACGATCCAGCCGTGCGGGAGGTCCTGCAGGTACTTTTCGGGGCGGAGGCCGAATACCTCCCGTGCCGCGGCGGTCGCAACCTCGACGCGCCCGTCGGGATCGAGGACGGCGATCGCGTCGGGAAGGCTGTCGAAGGCGTGCTGG
>JANXPS010000024.1 GCA_025357175.1 Deltaproteobacteria bacterium
TGCACATAGGGTGAAACGGCGTTGGCGATTCGAGTCCCGTTTGCGGGGGTTACGCCGGTCGTCGTCGACCAGTAGATGTTGTATGAAGTTGCCCCGGCGACCGCGTTCCAGGCGATTGTCGCCTGCTGGAACCCGCCCACGGCTGTCACCTGGACCGGAGCACCGGGGACCGTGCTCGGAGGAGGCGCAGGACTTTCAACCACGATCCGGGTCGCAATCAGCGTGCCGTTGACCAGTTTGCCTTCGACCTCGACCGTGACGCCGTTCGCGATGCCCGCGAGGGAAAGCGATCCGGCGTTGACCGGCGTGGTGCCGACCATGAAGGTATTTCCGGCCAGCCTGCCGACGATGCCCTCGACTTCGATGTACTTCCCTTCGGCTTCCGGCGGTTCTTCAAGGAACGACCGAACGCGAACCGCCTTGAGAATCGTGCTCGCAAGCGAAGGCAGCCTCCCCTCGACCTGCACGGAACTTCCGGCGGCGATCCCCGCGGGAAGCGACATGCCGGAGATGTCGATCGTCAGCCCGCCGATCGTGAATGTATTGTCGGTGCCGATCGAGCGGATGGTCCCTTTCAGTTCCACGAGCGCGTCGGGGGTCCAGTCGGGACGGTGCCGCTCGATTCGAGTCGCCTTGATGACGCCCGTCGAGTTGTCGGTGAAACCGCTGACCTGCACCATCATGCCTGGGGCTACGCCGCTGGCACCCGGCCCGGTAAAATCGTCGAAGACGGTTTTTGCCGGGTCGAAGAGAACCGTCTGTCCCAGGATCGTCACGGTGTTGTCCGGGATCGAGATCGCGGACACAGGCCCTTTCAGGGTGTCGTTGAACTCGACATCGTTTGCCCTCGCGTGGGTGTTGTCGTCGAAAGATCCCCTGATCGTCACGACCATCCCCGGTTTCAGTATCGGTTGGTCGGTGTTGTCCCCCATGGTCACGGTTGCCGCGGAGGTGTTGACGGTTACGCCGGCGACAGTGATTGCGCTCGCCGTGGCGGTCGTAATTACCCCGCGACTGACGGCGGTCGTGGCGGGTGCCCCGCTCCCGCCGCCACTCCCGCCGCCGCACCCGGAAAGACAAAGGGTGAGCGCGGCGAGAATCACCGCAGAGAGGAACATACTTCCCATGGCCGACCTGGAATACGTCGAACAAGCACGCATTTCGTTTCCCCTTTCGAGTGGACTTACATCAGGCAGCAATAAAATCCACTTAACCGGCAATTTGCATGCCATTGAGCGGCGGACGGAATATGCCCGATAATCCGCCTGCTTGGAGGTATCCGGCAACCGGGGGGTTATCGCGGGGCGGCGTTATAATGGAATTTATTCAACATGCATATCGAAGTTTTTCGAGGCGGGGGAGCAAGACCACCGGCTCCGCCCTCAGGCGGTGCCGGTGGCCAATGCGTATTCGGAGATATTTTCCGGGGTGAGCGATCTACACCGTGAATTCGGTCAGCCAGAGATCGTGCAGGTTGCAGAAACTCGTGGCCCAAAGCGCACCCTTGAAATCGGCCGGAAGATTGTAGACGGATTCCGCCTTCGGGTCGGCGGCGGTGAAGGTTTTCTCCCCGAGGACATTGCCGTCGGCGGAGAGCAGCGTGTGCTTGACGATGAAGTGCGCCGGGGTCATCGGGTGGGGAGTGAGGATCGTGACCTTTCCGCCCTCGACGGTGACCTTGGGAACGTGAGCGCCTTCCTTCCCCTTCCAGCGGCCCAGGTAGTCTTTCGTGTACACCAGCCCCGGCGGGAACGTCGTCGCCGCCCGCGCGATCCCCGGCCGCCCCGCGGCAGCGGCAACTCCGAGAACCAGCGACCCTTTCAGGAAATCCCTCCTGCTGTTCATCGCGTCCCTCCTTTGTCGTGAACGTGCGTTGGCGACAGGGTTTCGTGACCGTTTGCGGCTGCTCCCCGTATAGTATACTCAACGCCAGGATTCGGTTATCCATCAACACTGGAGAAAAACCATTGAAAGCATCGACTCCGAGTCTGCTCGCTGCCCTTGCCGTAGCCGCGCTCCTGGCCTGGGCGATTCCCTCCGTCTCGGCGCCGGGCGCCCCTTCACCGAAAGATTTCATCACCCTCGGGAAACCGGGCGGCAAGATCGCGCTCGGGGCCGGTCATTACTTCGTCTACGGGTTCACGAAACCCGCCAAGATCGGGACCGCGATCATGAAGGTCGAAATCTTTACCCGGGACGGGAAACGCGACACGTCCTTCATCGTCAAGGGGGATGCCGACATGCCCTCGATGCGCGGCGTCCACAGCACCGGCGACAAGGATTTCGCCCTGTCCAAAAAGGGCGATTACCTGCTGCCGATTCCACTCGTCATGCCGGGCGACTGGGAGGTCCGCCTCACCTTCCTGAAGGAAGGGAAAAAGGTGCTGCGTGGCGCGTACCTGTTCGACCTTTAAAATCTACGCCGCCATCGCGGTCGCGCTGGCCCTTGCCATGGCGGCACCCGCATTCGCGGACAGCCACCTCCTCTATTTCGAGGCGCAGGGCGTCGCCGGCTATTCGAGCCTGGCCGACAGGCCCTTCTTCTACTCGATGAACGCGGATGCCGAGATGCAGAAGCCCGGCGTGGGCTTCGACTATCTGCGCCGCTTTTCCGGCGAGGCGGGCGACTACGCGTCGCTCGGATTCCAGGGCCGACTGGCGTACACCCGGAACGACGGGAACGAGAGCGCCCCCCGCACCGAACCGCAAGCGTACAACGCGTGGTTCAAGCTCAAGACGCCGTGGACCGACGTCTGGGCAGGGCACAACCGTCCCGCCTTCGGCCTCGGATCCTATTTCGACAGCCACCCGCTGATCCTGCGGACGCTGGCGATCCAGGGCTTCGGATACGACCGCGACTGGGGGATCGGAACCTACCGCGATCTTCCCTGGGGAAACCTCCAGTTCAGTGCCACGACCGGTTCCGGCATGCCGATCTACGCAAAGGGCAATTACATGCTGGCCGGACGGGTCTCCTTCGGCGTGCTCAACGAGGACAATTACTCGCTCGGGCTCTCGGGTGGGATCGGCAGGACGCTCGACACCATGGGCTACAAGCTTCGGGAACCGGAGCCGGCGTTCATGCGGATGGCCGGCGCGGATTTCGCCCTGCTCCGCAACGCCTTCGAGCACCGCTTCGACCTGCTGTACGGAAAGTGGCTCGGGCTCGACACGGTCGCGTTCATGTACCGGCTGGGCATCCTCCTCGACTCCGGGGGGCGCCTGAAGCTCGAGGCGCAACCGACCTGGTGGCGCGTCGAAGGTGAGGACGGCGATCGCCTGCTGCTGAGCGGCTGCTTCACGGGGGTCGTCACCCCCGACCTGACGTCGCGCACGATGTACGAGTACGATCGGGAAAGCCGCGACCATCGGGTCGTGACGCAACTCTATCTTTACAAGCCGATGTAGGATGCCCCCTCCGGAGCGCAAATGACCCGATTCCGAATCGCCCTGCTGACTGCGCTCCTGCTGGTCCTGTCCGCCCCGTCGTTCGCCGCCGTGGGATGCGACCTGAACGATCCCGACCGCGACGTCGCACGCCTCTTCCCCGATTCCACGGGATACAAGACCACCTACGTCTCCATCGACAAGCGGGGCGGCGAACCGCTGCTCCGGAAAGTCGAAAAACGGCTGGGCGACCGTTTCCACGGCATTTACGAAACCGTCGACGTCCCGTATACGATCTACGACATCTTCAAGGGGAAGAAGAAGGTCGGATACATCCACGGCGTCAACCAGAAGGGTCAGTTCGGCGGCATCCAGGTGTTCGTCGCCCTCGACCTCGACGGAAAGATCAAAGCCTTCTACATCCAGAAGATGACCAGCCAGTGGGCCGGTAAATTGCGCGACCCCAAATTCGGGAAGCAGTTCGTCGGCCTGTCGCTCGCCGATTTCGAATCGTACGATCCGCAATCGGGCAAAGGATCCGGCAAGACGGCCGGCATCACCAGCCCTTCCCCGGAAACCGAAGCCGATTTCCACGCGGCGCTTCGAGCACTCAAGAAAAACCTCATCCTCATGGACGAATTCGTCTTCAGCGCGGAGAACGCCAAAAAATGATCAGCCGATTCCAGATCGCCCTTAAAAATCTGCTTCGGAAGAAATCCCGGACGCTCCTCACCATGGTCGGGATCACGCTCTCTTCGTGGGTGCTCGTCAGTCTCCTCGGCTTCAACCGGGGCTACGAGAACGCCCTGAACCACGACATCGAGAACATGGGCTACCAGCTCATGGTCATGGCCAAGGGCTGCCCCTACGAGGCGGCCACGATGATGCTCCAGGGCGGCAAGGGACTTCGTTACATGCCGCAGTCGATGGTCGACAACATCACCAAGGAACCGGGCGTGGACAAGGTCACGCCCATCCTGATGCAGGCGTTCTTCGATCCCAACAAGGGCGAGAGCGGCGGCATCGCCGGCTATTTCGGCGTCGAGTCCTCCAGTTTCCCGACGATGAAACCGTTCCTGCGTTTCCGCCAGGGCGGCTGGTTCAAGAGCGACAACGCGGCCGAGGCGGTCATGGGATTCGAGGCCGCCGAACTGGAACAGCGCGAAGTGGGCGACATGACGCTCGTTCCCGAAAAGAACGTCCAGCTGAAAGTCGTCGGCATCCTCGAACGCACGGGTTCCCAGGACGACGGCACCACCTTCGTCCCGTTGAGGACGCTTCAGAAGATCGCGGAGACCGACCTGATCACCACGATCGGCATCAAGGTCAGGAAGGACGCCGACGTCGCGAAGCTCGAAAGCAGGCTGTACCAGCTCCCCGACGTGCAGGTGGTCAGCTTCAGCCAAGTCAAGCAGACGATCATGAAGCTCATATCAACGGCCCGGGTGATGGTGATGTCGATCGCGATCATCGCCATCCTGATCGCCATGGTCGGGGTGATCAACACCGTGCTCATGTCGGTCCTCGAGCGGCGCCAGGAGATCGGAATCCTGAAAACGATGGGGGCGATGCCGTCGGATATCTTCCGGCTGGTCTGGACCGAGACGCTGATCCTTTGCGGCATCGGCGGGCTTGCGGGGATCGCTGTGGCGTTCGCCTCCGCCCGCGCGACGGACATCCTGGTCCGGCGCGTCCTCCCCTACTCCCCGAGCGGAGGGCTCGTGACGATCGACGCCGGACTCGCCGCCATTTCCCTCTGCGTCATCGTGGGGGTCGGGCTGCTCAGCGGTTTATACCCGGCATGGCAGGCGGGACGGGTACGGCCGCTCGAATCGATCCGTGGGGAGGGATGATGGACGCCATTCAGACGCAACAGCGACCGGCATCTTTGGAAGCGAGGGATCTGACGCGGGTCTATCGGCGGGGCAGCGAAGAGATCCGCGCGCTCGACGGGGTGTCGCTTCGGCTCGACCGGGGTGAGTTCGTCTCGTTCATGGGGCCGTCCGGCTCCGGCAAGACCACGCTGGTGAACCTGCTCGGCTGCCTCGACAACCCGACCTCGGGAACGCTGTCGCTTGCCGGCAGGCCGATCTTCGGCGAGGGTAAACCGCTCGGCGAGCGCGACCTGACGAGAATCCGGCGCGAACTTTTCGGCTACATCTTCCAGAACTTCTACCTGATCCCGACGCTGACCGTTCGTGAAAACGTGGCGCTGCCGCTGGCCTTCTACCGAAAGCCGGACGTCGATGGCGAAGTGGACCGTCTGCTCGGGATGCTGGGGATTTCCCACCGGATGAACCATCTTCCGGGCCAGATTTCGGGGGGCGAGATGCAGCGGGTCGCCATCGCGCGGGCGCTCGTCAACCGGCCCGAGATCCTGCTGGCCGATGAACCTACCGGGAACCTCGACACGAAAAGGTCCGGGGAAATCGGCGACGTGCTCAAGGATCTGAACGAACGCACCGGACTGACGATCATCATGGTGACGCACAACCCCGACCTTGGCCGACTCGCAAAGAGACAGATCGTGATGCGCGACGGCCAGGCGTACGATAATTGATTCGCCAATCCCGAACGAAACGGAGTCCGACATGAGAAAAACAGTCGTCTGCGCGATGCTGTGCCTCGTCCTCGCCGCCTTCGCCGCCAGGGCCGCCTCTCCCGTCGAAGATCCCAAGGCCTGCCAGCAGTGCGGGATGGACAGAGTCCGTTTCGCACACAGCCGGATGATCGTCGAATATGCCGACGGAAGCGTCACCGGCATCTGCAGCATCCATTGCGCCGCCGCAGACATCAAGAAGCATGCGGGGAAGGCGGTCAAGTCGCTCAAGGTCGCCGACTACGGCACGAAGGAACTGACGGACGCGAAAAACGCGACCTGGGTCGTCGGGGGAAAACAGAAAGGCGTGATGACCGGCGTGCCCAAGTGGGCATTCGCAAAATCGAGTGACGCCCAGGCGTTCGTCAAGGAATCCGGCGGGAAGGTGACCCCGTTCCGCGACGTCATGAAGGCGGCCGAGGCGGAAGTATCACACTGAGTTATCTTGCGGCGGGTACAGGCGCCAGGATTCGCGCCAGCGTCTCCTTGAGTGCAATCTCCGCCCCGGGCTTCACGACTCCGGCGCTGTCGACCAGGCCGGCGGGATCGAAGCCCGCGAGTTTCTTTTCGTGGTCGTCGCGCAGGCCGCGCTTCGCGATTTCCCGTAGCACGTCGTCCCGCTTCCCGAACGCCTTCGCCTCGTTGAATACGACGGCCTTGAGCAGCAGCGGGTCGAGATATTCAGGATCGCGACGGAGCGCTTCGTCGAATTTTTCGATCGCGTTTTCGGGAATTACGGGCAGCACCCCCTTCGAGGTGCGGGCGGTCATGAACAGCCTCTTCCCGAGGTTGTAGTACTGCATCGCGTGATTTTTGGGGGTATGCGCCAGCAGGTACTCCGTCGCCTCCGGACGTTTCTGATGAACGATCCCGAGAAACGCGTCGAGAATTTCGGGGATCTCGTCCCGTGCGACCGACGGAAAGCCCGGATATGATTCGACGACCCGCAATGCGTTGTCGAGGATGAGTGTCGTCGGCACGCTGATGATGCCGATCTCGTTATAACCCTTCAATCCAGGATCGATGACGACGGGAAACGTGATGCCCGTGTTGTCGGCGGTCGACTTGACCAGCGCGATCGCATCTCCCGGCATCTCGGCGTGGTCTGCGTTGATCGCCAGAAATTTCACGCCGGACTTCTCGTATCGCTTCAGTTCCTTCCCGGCATAGGCAAGCAGTTCGGACGACCGCGAACTCCAGGTTGCCCAATAGATGACCACGAGCCCTTTTTCCCCGGAATATTTCGAGAGCTTTCCGCCATCCCCGGAAACGCCCGTCAACTCGATGTCCGGGAGTTGAGCCCCCTTCTCTGTGCCGCGCAAAGCAAACGACGTATTGGCGAGCAGAATAACAGTCACAAATACACACATGAATGCTGTCTTCTTGTATTCTACAGACCCCATAGCGGCACCTTTCGAACGGCCTTTGCGCCACTTTAAAATGCCGTTCCCAAACAATAATGACACACTTACTCATTGTTTGGATGTGCCGAATTGTTTTTGGTTGCGACGGGCATCCGAATCGCCGTGGCCGGGGTCGAAACGCTTATCGCTTGAGCACCCCCTGCCCCGCCAGAAATTCGTACAGGTGCCGCGAACCGATCACCGCATGGACCGCCGGGCAGCGGGCTATCAGGCCTGCGTCGTCGGTGGCCAGGATGCACGCGTCCTTCTTTCCCGCCGCGACGTGATCGGCGATCCAGTCGTCGGCAACCTGCTGTTTTTTCTCGGTGAATACGACGGTGAACCTTTCGCTGCCGGATTCGGTGCGTTCCTCGTTTCCGTCGTAGACCGCGAAGGTATGCCGGAAAGCCTGCGCGATCTTTTCGAGAGCCTGGTTGAGCCGGGCCCTCTTCCCCCTGAAGTCGGGGATCACCCCGCCGTCTCCGTAGACCGTCTCGTTCGTCACCAGCACGTTGTTGCCGTCAACCAGGAGCGAGTAGCGCCCGCCGCCGCCGCCGTCGCGGACGAGCGCCTCGAACGTTTCCTCCCGGACACCGGGGCGGCCCGCCGCACGCGAGGCCTCCGCCCGGAGGATGCGCCGCACCTTGTCCCCGATCAACCTTTGAAGCCGATCGTGACCCGGCCCGTCGACAAGGCCCGTCGCTTTCAGCGCCGCCGCGACCGACTGGAACCGTTCGATCTTCTGCAGCGCTTCCTTCCCGTCGGGCAACCCGTTTATCGCTCCGGGAAGAAGCGGAACGGTCTCCGGATCTCCAACCCCCAGCCGACCTGCGATCTCCGGAATTTCGAGCAATTTCCGCCTTCGGGCACCGAGCGCCGCAAGCGCTTTCCTGATTTCGGGAACCGGGTACAGCGACTCCTTTTCGGCGAACCGCAATTCCTCGGTCACACGTTCGATCCGGTCGAATTCCTCACGCAGCGCCCGCACCGTGCCATATTTCGCGTTTGAAGCCGCCTGCGCCGTCAAAGCCCGTTCGGCCAGCACGAACGCGTCCGCGTTGGCGGCCATGGCGCCGGCGAACTCCGCCTTTCGGTTTGTGCTTTCGAACTCGAGGCCGACCGTCCTCCGCCACGCGTCGAACAGGTCGTGCG
>JANXPS010000037.1 GCA_025357175.1 Deltaproteobacteria bacterium
GAGGAGCACGATGTCGCTCGGATGCAGCCGAAGCGACTCCAGCGCCTCCGTTCCGTCACGCGCCGTGACGACCTCGAATCCCTGCGGGACCAGAATTGATTCGTGGAGTTCGAGAATCCAGGCCTCATCGTCGACACACAGGATTCTTGGCCGATCTGCAATCATTGCTGCACTCCCGTCATGCGCACTTGCGAGGACATCCACGGATCGTTTTTGCTTTATGTCCTGTTCGGCAGAATACGGCAATAACTTTAATGGAATATGCGAGCGTATACCGGGATGGCCGCAATGGCCGGACAGGGAGGCGCAACAAAGGCCGTTGCGTTGGGATCAGTGCTCTGTTTAGATCGGAATATTCATGTTATAGCCGCGATAAGACAAACTGATTGATGGAAACCCCCTGTTCGGCCGAAAGAATCGCAAGTTGGCGATGCATGTCCGGCGGGATGCGCAGGGTGATGTTTCCTTTGAATTGTCGTACTCCTAGCGGTTCGGGCACAACGCCTTTCTCTTCTTCAATCCATTTGATCGACTCGGAGACAGCCAACTCGATCTCCTTGAGTGCCTTCTCCGGAGTTTTGCCGTGGGCAGCCAGGGAGGGAAATTCAAGACAGCGGGCAACATGAGCGTTGTCCTCCGATGACCACTCGATGCGATAAGTGTATTTTTTCATGTCAGTCTTCATTTTCGCGCTCCAGTTTCTCCAGGGCTTTTTTCGCTTGGCGCACCTGATATGGTTTGGCCATTTTGCCGTCTCGCTGGATGTTTATGCGTGGATCCCCCTGCCATGGCGTCTTGAATATGTAATGACTGCCGGCAATTCGAGGCTCGCCAAAGTGCTTACGACAGATTGTGAGAAGGTCATTGAAAGTTACATTTGCAGGGTTGTCGAGATATTCGGCGTTCATGCTCTGATGATAGCACGGGCGCTATCATCAAGCCACAGCAAGAGGCGATTCCCCATTATCGGGAAGCGATCCGCCTGAAGCCGGACCAAAACTGAGCAGAAAAGAATGGTGCGCCCTGAGGGACTCGAACCCCCAACCCTCAGATTCGAAGTCTGATGCTCTATCCATTGAGCTAAGGGCGCACGACGGTGGGAACTGCGAAGAAAGGTCACGGGAACCGGGGTTCGACGGCCCGGCGATGAGGACATCATAACGCGGCCGGATGCGGGGCGGTAGCACTTTCGATCATGCGGGAAAAGGATGAATGGGTTATCGCCCGCCGTGCATCCGGAGGCAATGCGGAGACCTCCGGATGCACGGTATCGTTGGCTACCGTCAGAAGCGTCATCTCATCCTGAGAAATTACACCTTGATTGCCGCGACCTTCGCCGGCTTTAGCGACAGCAGGTCGGTCACCGCGAGCACGACGCCGCTCAGGAAGAATACGCCCGCGAAAAGGGTGACTCCCATCCACAGCCGCATGTACGACTGGGCGGTCATGTACCCCATCCCGAGGACCCGCTCGATATAGCTTTGAAGGACTCCGGCGACGCCGAAGGTGAGCCCCATGATCATCATCGCGATGCACATCGTCCAGAATGCGATCCTGCCGCGCCGGTCGTCGAAAACCGCCACGCCCTGCAACTTCGGCATCGCGTAATAGAAGGTGGTCAGGTTGAGCAGGGCATACGCACCGAAGAAGGCTAGATGGCCGTGCGACACGGTGACCTGCGACCCGTGCGTGTAGTAGTTGATCTGCGGCAGCGTGTGGAGGAATCC
This sequence comes from Deltaproteobacteria bacterium, assembly GCA_025357175.1. Classification (GTDB taxonomy): domain Bacteria; phylum Desulfobacterota; class Deferrimicrobia; order Deferrimicrobiales; family Deferrimicrobiaceae; genus JANXPS01. Next base: position 1,728 of record JANXPS010000037.1, read on the forward strand.
CCAGACCCCGGCGCCGATCAGGTGAAGAATCGAGCAGCCGATCGCGTAGGTCCAGACGAGCGGGTTGACGATCCGCGTCCTGCGCCGCTTCACGTGCTGCATCGTGTCGATCACCATCAGCATGATCGGAAGTGGCTCAAGCGCCGAGAAGACGCCGCCCACCCACAGCCAGTAGCTCGGGGCGCCGATCCAGTAGTAATGGTGGCCGGTTCCGGCGACGCCGGTGAACATGAAAAGGCCGATCTCGACGTAGAGCCACTTCTCGACCACTTCCCGGTCGACGCCGGTCAGCTTCATCAGGATGAACGCCATGATCGAGCCGGTCACGAGTTCCCACGCGCCCTCGACCCAGAGATGGATCACCCACCACCAGTAATACCAGTCGATGACGAGGTTCCGGTAGAAGGGGATGCCGAACAGGTATAGCCCCGCGAGGAAGACGAGGCCGCCGAGCAGCGTGCCCTGGATGACCGTCCAGCGCTTCGCGCGGAACATCGTCATCCCCACGTTGAACAGGAAGATCAACGCCCCGGCCACGACGACGAGATTGAGCGGGAACGGGATTTCGAGCAGCGGCCGCCCTTTGGTCCAGCCGAAGGCGAAGCCGACCAGCGCGGCGACGCCCGTCAGGAGGAGGGCGACCAGCTGGACGTATGCGAGCGCCGTGGAATAGATCTCGGATCGCGTCTCTTCCGGGACGATGTAGTAGGTGCCTCCCATGAAGCCGAGCAGTATCCAGAGGACGAGCAGGTTGGTGTGGAATGCGCGCGCCGTGGCGAACGGGAACACGTCGACCACGGACTGCGGGACGGTGAAGGTGTAGTTGACCGCAAGCCAGAGTCCCAGCACGACCTGGAGCAGGAATAGCGGGAGGGCGGCCACGAAGTACCAGTACGCGATCTTCTGGGAGCGGAATTCCATCGCAGACCTCCTTTACTTGAGGGACGACAGGAAGCGGGCGACCTCTTCCCGTTCCCGATCGGTAAGACCGGTCTGCGCCGGCATGTTCGCCTTCGGGTTGACCGCCTTCGGGTCCTGCACGTAGCGCTCGATCTGCCCGGCGGACAGCCGCGCCCCGATCGTGTCCAGCACGGGGCCGAACGTGCCTCCCGCGCCGTGGAGCGTGTGGCAGCTCATACATCCCCGGGTCTGGAAGACGGCGGCGCCGGGAGAGGCTGCGGCCGAGGCGACGAGTCGTTCGCCGGCGCGGGAGAGCCGTTTCCGGCTGTCCTGGGGCGGCCAGTCGCCATTCTCGATCCCGTCCACCCAAGTGAAGAAGGCGGCCAGGTCGTCGATCTCCGCGGCCGCGAGGTGCTGGTTGGGCATCTTCCGCCAGCCGTTAGCGAACGCCTTCCCGGGATCGGTGACGCGGTAGCGGACGCCCTCCGCCCCGACCCGCCGGATGACCCGCGTGAGATCCGGCGCGTAATATCCGCCGAACCCGAGGATCGTGTGGCAATCGTTGCAGTTGTACTTCTGGAAGGCGCGCTTGCCGGCGATCACCCGGTCGTCGATGCGGTCCGCGTGGGACAGCGCCTCGACCTGCCGTTGGGTATCGAATGTGAGGAAGAGAAAGAGTGCGGACGACGACAGCGTGCCGATCAGGAAGATCCAGAACGCGATGCGTTTGCTCATGCCACGACCTCCTTGAAGAATTTGCGCGGCCGGTTTCCCCACCAGGGGAGCCGATTCCTCAAGTAGGGAAAGGGCCCCTTGGCTTGACCGGCTGTGAAGTCAATGGAATCAGAGGGTTGCGACGCCGCAGTCCTTTGGCACTCTTCTTGGATTACCTGTTGGCAGCATTCGGAACCAAAACACCAGGAGGTGTCCCATGAAAAAGTTCACCGTTTCGATCCTCGCCGCCGTTCTTTCGCTTTCGGTCGCCGGTCTGTCGTTCGCCGCCGAAGCCGCTCCCGCCCCCATCGATCCGGGCGCGCCCGCGGTCAAGGCCGAAAAGCCGGCCAAGAAGCATCACACCCGGAAGCACACCAAGAAGGCTTCCAAGAAGGCCGCGTCCAAGGCGGCGAAACCCGCCGTCGAAACCGCCCCGGCGGCGCCTGCGGCGAAGTAGATCCTTCAACCGATCGGCGTGAAGCGGCGCGGAGGCAATCGATCCGCGCCGCCCCGCACCATCAATCGTGCGGGTAATCCGGGTACTGCTGTTTCATGCAGTCGTCGCAGACTCCGTGCGAGAACTCGACCTCCGAATGCTGGCTGATGTAGTGTTCGATCGCCTGCCAGTACCCCTTGTCGTTCCGGATCTTTTTGCAGTGCATGCAGATGGGCAACAGGCCGGTCAGCAGTTTCACGCTCTCGAGCGACTTCCTCAACTCCTCGGTCAGCTGTTTCCGCTTCCGGTCCGCCTGGTGCTTGTAGAGCGCCATCTTGATCCCGATCTGGAGATCCCGCGTGTCGAACGGCTTGACGATGTAGCCGTAGGGGTCCGATTCGCCCGCCCGGGACAGCATGCCTTCCTCCGAGTGGGCGGTCAGGAATATGACCGGCAGATCGTGCATGGCTGAAACGATCCCCGCCGTTTCGATGCCGTCCAGCACTCCGGCGAGCTTGATGTCCATGAGGACAAGGCCGGGTGGGACCGTTCCAATGGATTCGAGCGCTTTTTCCCCCGAATCGCAAATTCCCGTCACGACATAACCGAGCCGTTCCAGGTCGTTGGCAATGCTGAGGGCGACGATTCCCTCGTCCTCGACAATCAGGATCTTAACCGTCTCCAAGGTTTCCTCCATGACGGGTGAAGGTGACGACCGCCTCGGTCCCGTCGCCGGAACGGAAAGTCGCTTCCCCGTCAAGCTGGCTGGCCAGCATGTCCACTATTTTCAATCCCAGGGTATTCGTCCTGTGCGGATCGAACCCCTCCGGAAGACCGACGCCGTCGTCTTTCACCGAGAGGATGCACCTTTCCCCCTCGGCCGTGACGGAAATCGCCAGTTCCCCCCGTTCCCTTCCTTTGAAGGCGTACTTCAGGGCGTTGGTCACGAGTTCGTTCAGGATGAGACCGCACGGGACTGCGGCGTCCACGTCGAGCATGACGTCTCCGATGTCGATCCTGACGGCTATTTCCCCCCCGGGGTGCCGCATGATCGCGATCACGGCGTCGAGGAGGCTTCGCACATAATCGGCCAGGTCGATCCGGGACAGATCCCGGGTGCCGCAAAGTTTCTCGTGGACCAGCGCCATCGACCTGATTCGTTGCTGACTCTCTTCAAAAATGGTTCGAACCGCCGCGTCCGGTATCCGGCTTCCCTGAAGGTTCAGCAGACTCGATACCACCATGAGGTTGTTCTTGACCCGGTGGTGGATTTCCTTGAGCAGCGTCTCCTTTTCACGGAGCGCCGCGGCTATCGACTCCTCGGCTAGAGCCTTGGCGAGGCCGAGCGACAGATGGTTGGCGAGTTTCTCCAGCACGGCGATCCGCTCGAGGCTGAAGCGGTTTTTGCTTCGTGAATTGAGCTGGAGGAGTCCCAGGCATTTCGATCCGGATCTTAAGGGGATGAGGGCAACCGATTCGTACCCCTCGCCGTTGCAGCGGTTGCGGGTCCTGGCCTGCCGTTCGGCATCGCTCGTGCTTGCGAGCAGCTCCGTCGTGCAGTTGCTCCAGAAGCTTCCGCTCTTTGTGAAGAACGGAAGGGAAGGGTCGAACCGGCCGCGGATCACGTTTCCGCACATGCAGGAGAGCACCGCGGATCCGGCCTCGTCGAGGACGGGTTTTCCCGTCTCGTCCCGCTCGCACAGGCGGTTTTCCGCCTCGAGAAACTCCCGGCCGAATCCCCTGGATTCAAAATAGGGGTAATCGTCCCCCTTGCCGAGGCGGACGCCGGCCGATTCGCAACCGGAAAAGACGACAAGGAACGAGGTCGCGGAACGGATCAGGTCGACAACGCCTCTGCTTTCGTTCGCGATGCGCAGAAGTTCGATCACTGCCTCCTGCTCGAGATCGGCGTCCCTTCGGCCTCCTGTCGTTCTTTCCACCGGTATTCCTCCGAATGTCGACCTCGCACCATGATATTCGAAACCGACGAAATCCGCCTCTTTAATGCCGTTGATCGGTTTCGGGCGCGGGAGACTTCGCCGTAAACCGGAAGATGACGACCTGAAGATCCGCCCCGTGAAGTTCTTGCGAGAGACTGCCGATACATACGAAGGAAACGGCGTCGAGCCGGACCCCATATTCGAACAGGCAGGTGCGATAGATTGGCAAACGTATCTTTGTTCGGCAGGAACGTCCATGCTCTCATCTGCCTGATCGCAGCCGCCGCGCTGCTTGGCTGTCTCGGCGGCCCGGCCGGAGCGAGTGTTGCGGCAACCGCCGGTCCTGCGATCGCTCCCCACGGGCGCGGCATCCTGCTCCTCTATTCATACGGCCACGGCGGGCAGGGAATCGGGGTGTTCGACGAAGGGCTCCTCGCGAGCCTCCGGTCCGGTGGCGTCAAGCCGAACGACCTCTACTTCGAATTCCTCGACCTCGAGCGCAACAAGCAGGACCCGGAATACGTCGATGATCTCCGGCACGACCTCCAGCGAAAATATGGCGGCGGCAAGATCGGCCTCATCATCACGATCCAGCAGCCCGCCCGAAATTTCATCCTCGCCCGGGGGGCCGGAATCGCCCCGGGTGCACCGGTCATGACCGTCCAGGCGCCCGTCCCCGACGAGTCGGAGGCCGGCCGGCGGAAAATACTTTGCCAGGTCGGCAACTTCGACGTGAAAGGGACGATCGCGTTGGCGCTCGACCTTTTCCCGGCCAGCCGCCGGCTGGTGGTCGTCGCCGGATCGAGCGCCGCGGACAAAACGGCCGCGGCCGCCGTAGCCGTCGACCTGGCCCCGTTGAAGGACCGGCTTGCGATCGAATACACCACGGGCCAGTCGCTGGATGAAATATTGAAAAATGTGGCGAATTTGCCGCCCGACACGATCCTCCTGTTCTCCCAGTTCAACCGGGACGGGAACGGCCGCGTGACGGTGTCCTACGAAGTCGAAGGAATGGTGGCGAAGGCGGCAAGCGGGCCGCTCTTCGGGCTCTACGATTTCAACCTGAGAAACGGCGGCGTCGGCGGTTCGGTGATCAGCGTCAGCGGCCTGGGCGAGAAGACGGGGCGGCTCGCCACCGAGATTCTGGACGGAAATCTCCGGCTGCTCGACTCGGTGACGGTCGAGCGGAATTTCCCCGTCCCCATGTTCGACTGGAAGGAGATCCGACGCCGGAATGGGCAAATTGAAAAACTTCCGGCCAACGCGGTGATTTTCAATAAACCGCAGACCCTCTGGGGTGCGTACCGTTGGTATGCCCTTGCGGGCGGACTCCTCTTGGCCACTCAGTCGCTCCTCATCGGGACGTTGCTGGTGCAGAGGCGCTGGAAGAAAAAAGCGTTGGCGCGGTACGCATCGGTCATCCGCACGGCGATGGACGGCGTTTGGCTGAACGACATGGAGGGGCGCGTTCTCGATGTGAACGACGCCTATTGCGCGATGATCGGCTACGGCCGGGCGGAACTTCTTTTAATGGGCATCTCCGACGTCGAGGCGAACGAGGACCCTTTGAAAATCGGAGAACACATCCAAAAGATAATCGAGACCGGGCAGGATCGCTTCGAGTCCAGGCATCGATGCAAGAACGGCGACATCATCGATGTCGAGGTCAGCGCGCAATTCCAGGAAGGGGACGGGAAACGGATCGTCGCCTTCATCCGGAACATAACCGGGCTGAAGGAGGCCCGGGAAAAGCAGAAGGCGATCGAGCTGCAACTGCTCCAGTCCCAGAAGATGGAGGGGATCGGACAGCTGGCCGGCGGGGTCGCCCACGATTTCAACAACATCCTGGCCGCCATGATGATGCATCTGTACATCCTGAAAAACGACCCGAAGCTCGATCAGAAGACCCGGGAGGCATTGACCGAGCTCGAGAACCACACCAATCGGGCGGCCGCCCTGACCCGGCAGCTGCTTATGTTCAGCCGCAGGTCGGTCATGGACGTGCGATCACTCGATCTCAACGAGGTGGTGGCCAATCTGCTCAAGATGCTGGGGAGAATTCTCGGGGAGCACGTCACGCTCGTGTTCGAGCGCAGGTACACCCTGCCGCCGATCGAAGCCGATGCCGGGATGCTCGAGCAGGTGCTGCTGAACCTTGTGGTCAACGCGCGGGACGCCATGCCCCGCGGGGGACGAATCACGATCGCCACCGAGGCCGTCGACGTCGATCCCGGGAGGGCTGAGGGAAATCCGGCTCGCCGCGCGGGCCCGTTCGTCTGCCTTTCGGTTTCCGATACCGGATGCGGGATGGATGCGGGCACGCTCGGACGCATCTTCGAGCCGTTCTTCACGACCAAGGAGGTCGGAAAAGGAACCGGGCTCGGACTGTCGACGGTCGATGGCATCGTGGGCCAGCACCGGGGATGGATCGAGGTGGCCAGCGATGTGGGAGGGGGGAGCACCTTCCGGATCTACCTGCCGGCGTCGGCCAGGCCGGCGGAAATGGCGCAGGAAAACGGGACTCCTATGACGCCAGGCGGGAAAGAGACGATTCTGGTGGTGGAAGACGAGGCGAACCTCAGGAAGATCCTGACCGGGAATCTGAAGGCGCTGGGCTATCGGGTTCTCGAATCCGGAAACGGACCCGAGGCCATGACGATCTGGCGGGAGCAATGCGGCCGGATCGACCTTTTGTTGACCGACATGGTGATGCCCGGAGGGATGACGGGGCTGGACCTGGTTGAAAAAATGCGGGCGGAGACGCCGGGTCTCAAAGTCATCGTCTCAAGCGGATACAGTGCCGAAACGACGCTTCCCGGCGAGGCGAAGCCCGGCGGGATCGTCTACCTTCCAAAGCCGTATACGATACCGGGGATGGCCACGACCGTGCGCGATTGCCTCGACCGGCCATGAAAGGGAGCGCCCCCGACGCCGCTATTCGCGTGCGGCGAAGGTGACGGCCACCTCGGTCCCCGCGCCGGAGGCGTATCGCACCTCGCCGCCGAGCTGCCTGGCCAGTACGTCCACGATCTTCAACCCCAGGGTATCCGTTTTCCGCGGGTCGAAACCGGCGGGAAGGCCGATGCCGTCGTCGCCGACGGTCAGGGTGCATGCGCCGTCCCGCTTCGTGAAGGAAATCGTCAACTTTCCCTGGGCTCTCCCGTCGAAGGCGTACTTGAGTGCGTTGGTCACGAGTTCGTTCAGGATGAGCCCGCACGGAACCGCCGTGTCGACGTCCAGCAGGACGTCCCCGACGTTGATCCGGGTCTCGATCCCCCTGCCGGGCCGATGATGGACGGCTTCGAGGCCGTTGACCAGGCTCCGTGCGTATCCGGCGAAATCTATCCTTGAAAGATCGGCCGCGGCGTAAAGCTTTTCGTGGACGAGCGCCATCGACTTGATCCGCTGGCGGCTCTCTTCGAACATCGCCCTGTGCGCAGGGTCCGCGATCCGGCTTCCCTGAAGCGCCAGGAGGCTCGAAATGACCGCCATGTTGTTCTTGACCCGATGGTGGATCTCCTTGAGCAGCGTCTCCTTTTCGCGGAGAGACGCCCGCAGCACGGTGTCCGCCCGCTTCCGTTCCGTGATGTCCTCGAGCAGCCAGATCGTGCCCTTGGACAAGTCCGTCGGCTCGATCGCCTTGCCGATATACCGCGTCATGATGCGGACGCCGTCTTTCCGGATCAGCTCCTGCTCCGTCTCGAAGACGAGGCCACGGCTCAGCACCGGGTAGGCCTCCCGCCCGAATTTTTCGTAGGCTTCATCCGAAGGGTAGAGGACGCGGGTAGTCCGGGCCATCATCTCGGCTTTCGAATACAGGAACATCTCTTCCGTCCTGCGGTTGACCAGGATCTGCTTCCGGTCGACGATCTTGGAAATCCCGACGGGGGCATTCTCGACGATGATGGCGAGCTCGTTCGTGACGTCGGCCAGTTCGCTTGTGCGTTCGCGTACCCGTTGTTCAAGCGATGCGTTGATTCGCCGGGTCTCGGTGAACTGCGTCGTCAGCGCGGCGGCCATGTTCCTGAAATTGCCGATCAGGCGATGGGCTTCCTCGAAGCCGCTTTCGGGCCACGAAATCCCCGGGGCGTCCATGTCAAGCCTGGCCGGCAGTTCGTACGTCAGGGCGCCGAGCTTTTCCAGCGTCAGGACGATCCTTCGACCCAGCAATTCGGCAAGCGCCAGCCCCGCGAGCAAAATCAGGAACAGCAGCGTCAGCTTGCCGGTGTAGTTGTCGTAGAGCATTTTCTGGAACGGGGCCACCGGCTGTTCCAGGATCAGTCTCCACTCCGTCCGGTCGCCCACCGTGCTTTCCGCGACGTAGAAGGATTTGTTCCATCGTTCCGAAATCGAAGTGTTCGGATGCACGGCCGGCACCCACCGGCTGATCCCGCCATCGAGCCGGTCGATCGTTCCCTCGCCGCGCGCAAAGGGGGACATGACCTTCTGCCCGGGGCGGTTGCTCATGATGACGGTGCCGTTTTTATCCAGCAACGTGTAGACCGAGGGGTTTCGTGCGGAACTCAGGTCGAGGTACGCCTTTATCTGGTCGAGGCTCAGCACGCCGATGACGTAGCCGCCGTATGCCCCGCGAATGACCACCGGTGCCAGGACCGATACGGCCGGCTTGGGGGTGCCGACCCTGGCCAGGACCACTTCGGAGAGCATCGGCTTCAGCGTTTGCCTGAGGACCGGGATGAAGGGGCGGTCGGCGAAGCTCTTGCCGATGCTGGCCACCCCGAACTCGTCGATCGGCGGGAAAATGGCCGAGGCGGTGGCCTCCCGATCCAGCAACCCGATCCGGAGAAAATTGAGATCCGACTTGCAGGCCTGTTCGAGGGAGGGCTGCATGCGTTGCGGAGATCTCGTGACGGCCATTTCCGCCAGGTTGAGAATGGCGGTCTTCCGGTTCCCGACCCAGGTTTCCATGCGCTGGCTCATGCGCTGGCTGTCCTGCGCCAGCGTCGTGCGGATGCGGCGGTCGATTTCGTTGAAGTCGGTCCGGCTGCCCACCGCCAGGAGGATCAGCGCCGGGAACAGGACGAAGAACGCCAGCAGGTCGGTCACGATCTCCCGGTACGACGTCAGCGAAGAGCGGGAGCGAAGCGAGTAGCCGGTGAAGAGCAGCCGGGCGACCAGGGCATTCGCGATGCCGTTCACCGCCTGCTTGATCATGACGATCTGCGTATTGCTCGCCGGAAGATGCATGACGACGTGGTGGAACAGGTAGGCCAGCGGCATGCCGGCGAGGAGCCAGTAGAGCGTGTCCGCCAGCACCATCCCCATCCTGCGGTGCCTCATCAGCCAGGCGACGGCAGCGACCTCGGCGGTCATGATGATGATGGAGTAGGGGTGGTTCCAGAGGACGAACGTGTATCCGGCGATCGCGGCGGCGGCCAGGATTCCCCGCGCGGGTCCGAGGAACTGCAGCGCCAGCATGGCGAAGATGCTGCCGAAGAGGAAGTCGATATCGAGGAAGATCGGGAACCTGAAATAGTTGCCCGCCAGGCCGGCGGCGACCAACGCCAGGAGGAAAGCGTTGTCGAGCGGTTTTTTCCCCTCCGGGTTCATGACGTATACAGTACCGCAAACACGCATGCCCCGAAACGTTATCTCCGGAATAGACCTACCGGTTTCCACGCGACGGTTCGAAGAATCCTATTCTGCATCCGCCGCTCTCGCCTCCGGAGGGCGTCACTGCAGTGGTTGGGTGGTGAGATATGCAGCCAGGGTCGCATCGCGGCCCAAGGTCGGGTAATATGGTGTCTCGTTTCTCTCCCCGGCAAATTGGCCCGATGGATCCATGACGGAGGATACCTGCTTGTCGAAAACGCCCCAGACATACGACGCCGAGTCGATCCAGACGCTCGAAGGCCTCGAACCGGTCCGCCGCCACCCCGGGATGTATACCCGGACGAACACGCCCAACCACATCCTTCAGGAAGTCGTCGACAACGCGGCCGACGAGTGCCTCGCCGGCTTCGCGAAGTCCATCTCGGTCACGCTGCACGCCGACGGCACGATTACGGTGGCCGACGACGGACGCGGAATACCGGTCGACCTGCACCCGGTCAAGAAGGTGCCGGGCATCCAGCTCGTATTCTCGGTGCTGCACGCGGGCGGCAAGTTCGACAAGCGCAATTACGGCTTCTCCGGCGGACTCCACGGCGTGGGCGTCTCCGTCACGAACGCGCTTTCCACGACGCTCGTGGCGACGGTCCACCGCGACGGCGCGGAATACCGGATCGAATACGAGAACGGCGAACTCACGAAAAAACTCTACACGACGGAAACAACCGTCCCAAGGGGGAAGACGGGCACGATCGTCCACTTCCGGCCCAACGGAAAATATTTCGACAGTCCCGAGATCCACATCCCGTCGCTCGAGCGGTTGCTGCGCACCAAGGCCATGCTTTTGCCCGGCATCACGACGACACTCAAGGTCGAAGGGGGGCTGTTCGCCGACGAGAAGTCCTGGAAATACGTCGAGGGGATGACCGACTACCTGCGGGAGATGGTCGCCGAGCGCGATCTGGCCGCCCCGATCTTCGTCGGTAGCCGCCACTGGACCGAACGCGACAGCGAGGAGTACGCGGTGGGCGAAGGCGCCGACTGGGCGCTCTGCTGGATCGCGGACGGCGCCGGTCTCGGCGAGAGCTTCGTCAACCTGATTCCGACGCCGCAGGGCGGCACCCACGTCAACGGCCTCCGGTCGGCCGTCTGCGAGTCGATCCGGGCGTTCGCCGAGCACCACGACATGATGCCGCGCAACGTCAAGATCGTGCCCGACGACGTCTGGGGCAAGTGCTGCTACATCTTCTCGGCCCGGATCAAGAATCCGCAGTTCGACGGACAGACCAAGGAGCGGCTCTCCTCCCGCGGCGCGCCGGCGATGATCACCTCCGTCTTCCGCGACCGGTTCGAGCTGTGGCTCAACGAACATCCCGAGTACGGCAAGGTGATCGCCTCGCTCGCGGTCGACGCGGCGAACGCGCGGATGCGGCAGGCGAAAAAGGTCGAGAAGAAGAAGCAGGGGACGCTGGGAACGCTTCCGGGCAAGCTGGCCGACTGCAAGGAGGACGACCCCGAGCGCACCGAGCTGTTTCTCGTCGAGGGCGATTCGGCAGGCGGCTCGGCGAAGATGGCCCGGGACCGGGACAACCAGGCGATCCTGCCGCTGCGGGGCAAGCTGCTCAACACCTGGGAAGTGGCGGCGAACGAGGTGCTCGCCTGCGAGGCGGTGCACAACATCATCGTGTCGATCGGCATCGACCCGCACAAGCGCGGCGACAAGCCGGATCTTTCGAGCCTGCGCTACGGCAAGGTCATCATCATGACCGACGCCGACGTCGACGGCGCCCACATCCGCAGCCTGCTCGAAGGGTTTTTCCTGCGGCATCTACCGGCACTCGTCGAGCATGGGCACGTCTACGTCGCCGAGGCGCCGCTCTACCGGGTCGACGTTCCCCCGCACGGCAAGACCAAGGTCCGGCGGGTCGTCTACTGTCTCGACGAAGAGGAGCTCGACGCGGCGAAGGCGCGCGCGGAGGGTGAGGGAGTCGATCTCGAGAAGCTCAAGATCCAGCGCTTCAAGGGGCTGGGCGAGATGAACCCGGAGCAGCTCTGGGAGACCACGATGAATCCGGATACGCGCAAGCTGCTTCCCTTGCGGATCCTGGCCGGGCACGAGGACGAGACGTACGCGGCGGTCGACCGGTGCCTCTCCTCGAAGCGCGTCTCCGACCGCCGGAGCTGGATCGAGGCCGAGGGAAAGATGGGAACGGAGGAGAACCTCTAAATGAGTGCCGACACGAACGCCCCCACCCACATCCTGCCCTGGCGCGACTATATCCCCGCCGACGAGGGCATGTCGCGCTGGTACTTGAGCTACGCGGTCTCCACGCTGATCATGCGCGCGATCCCCGACGTGCGCGACGGCCTCAAGCCGGTCCACCGCCGCATCCTCTACGCGATGCACCAGCTGAGCCTCGGGCCCAAAAGCCCGCACAAGAAGGCGGCCCGCGTGGTCGGCGACGTCATCGGCAAGTATCACCCCCACGGCGACGCGAGCGTCTACGAGGCGATGGTGCTGCTCACGCAGGACTTCAACATGCGCCACCCGCTGCTCGACGGGCAGGGGAACTGGGGATCGATCGACGGCGATCCCGCCGCCGCGATGCGCTACACGGAATGCCGGCTGACCGAAATCTCGCAGCTGCTGCTGTCCGAACTCGACCTGGGTACCGTCGACTTCCGTCCCAATTACGACGGCAACGACTCCGAGCCCGTGAGCATGCCCTCGCGCGTCCCGACGATCCTCATGAACGACCAGATGGGCATCGCGGTCGGGATGGCGTCCGACATCCCGGGGCACAACCTCAAGGAGGTCTGCGCGGCCGCCGAGACGCTGCTGCTTGACCCGAAGGCCACGCTCCAGGATCTCCTGAAGCACGTCCCCGGGCCCGATTTCGCGACAGGCGGCCAGATCATCACGCCGCGCGCCGAGATCGACGAGATCTACCGGACGGGACGCGGCATGCTCACCGTCCGCAGCCGCTGGGAGGTGAAAAAGGATCCGGAAGGATGGCGAATCGTCGTCTTCGAACTGCCCCCGAAAATCTCCCCGGAAAAGGTGCTCGGCGAATTCGAGGAGCTGTCGAACCCGACGCCGAAAAAAGGGAAAAAACCGGGCGACAGCCAGCTTACGCCCGACCAGAAAAGCATGAAGGCCGAGATGCTCGGGCGAGTCTCCGCTGTCAACAACGCCGCGGGGCAGGGCACTCCGCCGGTCCAGATCGAGATCTACCCGAAATCGCGCCGGCAAAATCCCGAAGAGCTGATGGGCTACCTGTGCAGCGTGACCAGCCTCGAGTCGCGCGTGAAGGTCAACCAGTGCGTGGTTTCCCTCGACGGATTCCCGCGCCAGATGGGAATGCTCGAGATCCTGCGCGACTGGTGCGCCTACCGGACCGAGACGGTGGTCCGCCGGACGCAGTCTCGGCTCGACAAGGTCGACGCCCGGATCCACATCCTCGAAGGCTTCGCGAAGGTGCTCCTCGACATCGACGAAGTGATCCGGATGATCCGCGCCTCCGACTCCGATTCCGAGGCGAAGGCGAAGCTGATGTCCCGCTGGACGCTGTCCGAAATCCAGGCCGACAAGGTTCTGGACATGCGGCTGCGGCAGCTCACCCGGCTCGATTCGATCGCGATCGACAAGGAGCTGGGCACGCTGGGAGACGAGCGCCGTGAGTTGCTCAAAATGCTGTCGGACAAGAAGACGCTGATCCGACGGATCGCGGCCGAGCTCCGCGCCGACGCGGCGAAGTTCGGCACGCCGCGGCGCACGGTGATCGAGGAGGCCGCCCCGGCGGTCTTCGAGGAAACGGTGAGCGACGACCCCGTCACTCTCGTCCTGTCGCGCAAGGGGTGGCTGCGGTCGCGGCAGGGGCACGGGCTCGAGGCGTCGGGCCTGGGCTTCAAGGACGGCGACGCACTCCACACGACGCTGGAAACCACCACCGCCCGCTCCGTCGTCCTGATGGACAGCCAGGGCCGGGCGTACACCATTTCCGCGGGCGCGATTCCCGGCGGCCGCGGCGACGGCGTGCCGGTCGCCTCGCTGATCGATCTCCCCCCGGGGGCGCGAATCGTTGCGGCGTTCCTCGGCAACGAGAAGGACCGCCTGCTGCTGTCGAGCACGATCGGTTACGGCTTCGTGACGGAAGTCGGCAACCTGATGGGCCGCGTCAAGGCGGGCAAGGCGATCGTGAACGTGAAGGACGGGGAAATGCTGCCGCCGATACACCTGGGCCCGAAGGACGACAGGGTGTTCGCCGCGTCGGGCGCGGGTTATGCGCTCGTCTTCCCGCTTTCCGAGGTGCTCGAATACCCCAAGGGACAGGGGTGCAAGCTGATCGCGCTCAAGCCGGGCGAAGAGTTGCTGCGGCTCGTCGCATGGTCGAAGGAGGTGCTGCTGCCCGCGGTTCGCGGAAACGGCGTGACCATGACCCGGGCGCAGCTCGAGGAGGAGTACCTCCGGAGCCGCGGCGCCCGCGGCCGCCTGCTGCCGAAGAACGTGGCGGTGAACCGGCTGTAAGCAGGGGAAAACGGCCTGTTCGGAACGCTTGAACAGCCCTAATGGAATGATGCAGTTATTTGCCGATGTCTGCCTTGACATCCAACCCGTGATTGAAGAAGATGGGCGCTCTCCATCAGTGGTTTTGGTCGTCGCCGTAGCAACCCATCCTACCAAGGGAGTGGTCCATGGCCGGCTGTATTCTTCAATTCCCCCTGATCGTCCCCCATCTCACGCACGTGCGCACGCGTTTCGACGAGTCCCGGAAAACCATGTGGACCTACATGGCGCCGCAGGGGCGTCAATGCTTCCACGAAGAGATGCTCGGCGACATCCTCAAGTGCTACGGATCGATCGAGCAGCACAACCGGCGCTACCTGAACGATGGCGCCGAGTGCCCGATCCGGTATGCCGTCATCGCTTCGGCCCACCCGTCCGTCTACAGCTACGGCGGCGACATCGCC
>JANXPS010000039.1 GCA_025357175.1 Deltaproteobacteria bacterium
GCTTGCACAATATCGTTGACGGTGAAAAGTTCCTCCCCGAACTGATTCAGGACGACTGCAACCCGGACCGGATGGCCGGAGAGATTCTCCCCATGCTTTCAGACCCGGCTCTTAGGTGTCGTCTTTCGGATCGATGCATCGCCCTGAGGGATAAATTGCGGGGGAACGGCCCGACCGGCGCCGTCGTGGACATGCTGGTCGATATTTCGGAGGGCGCATGGGCGTAACGATTTACCGAAGGATGCTCGCGTACGTGAAGCCGTATGTTCCCAAGATGGTATTGGCCGTCTTTTTCATGGTCGCGGTGTCGGGATTGCAGGGCGCAATCGCATTCCTCGTGAAACCCGCACTCGACGACATCTTCATAAAAAAGAATACTAGCCAGTTGACCTGGATTCCGCTGGTCGTCCTGGCCGTCTATATCCTCAAGGGTCTTTGCGATTTTTCGCAGAACTACCTGATGAACGGCGTGGGGCAACGCGTCATCCGCGATATTCGAGAGCATCTGTACCGACACATGCAATCGCTTTCCCTTGCTTTCTACATGCGGAATCCGACCGGCGTTCTCATGTCTCGCGTCACGAACGATGTGGGGATGATGCAGGGCGCCATCACCGATGCAGCGACGGGGCTCGTCAAGGACGTTTTTTCCGCTTTGGCACTGATCTGCGTGGTTTTCTACAGGGATTGGCATCTCGCCTTCGTGGCGCTCGTTTTCTTCCCGCTGGCCTTTTGGCCCATCGCACGCTTCGGGCGCAAGCTGCGGCGCACCAGCACGCAAACCCAGGAAATTACAGGTGGGTTGTCCTCCCACCTCCACGAAACCTTCAGCGGCGCCAAGCTGGTCAAGGCCTTCGGAGCCGAAGACTACGAGGTCGAACGCTTCACCGTGCGCAACGCCGACCTCTACAAACTCAGCATGAAAGTGGTCAAGGTCCAGGCCATGACCGCACCGCTATCCGAAGTGTTCGCAGGGATGGGCGCGGCAGCGGTGATTTTCTACGGCGGCTACAGCGTCGTGAATGGGCACAGCAGCCCCGGCAATTTCTTTTCCTTCATGACGGCGCTCTTCATGCTCTACGAACCGGTCAAGCGCCTTTCCCGCATCAACAACGTGATCCAGCAGGGCATCGCGGCTGCAACCCGCGTGTTCGACGTGCTCGATACCCAGCCGGACGTTCCTGAAAATGCCGATTCCCCGGCCCTTCCCCTGATATCAAGGGAGATCGCCTTCGAAAACGTCGATTTCCGATATCTCGATTCCGGCGAATACACGCTGAACGACATTTGCATCAACGTCCCCGTCGGGACCATGGTCGCGGTCGTCGGTTCGAGCGGCGCGGGTAAAAGCACGCTGGTCGACCTGATCCCCAGGTTCTACGATCCCAACAACGGGTGCATCCGGATCGACGGTACCGATATCCGGAATGTGTCCGTCACCTCGCTGCGCGACCAGATCGGAATCGTCAGCCAGCACACGATCCTCTTCAACGACACCATCCGCTACAACATCGCATACGGCATGAAAGACGCTTCGCATGACGAAATCGAGGAAGCTGCGCGCAAGGCCAACGCACACGCGTTCATCACCCGGTTCCCCGAAGGGTACGAGACTTCGGTTGGCGAGCAGGGGATGAAACTGTCCGGCGGGGAAAGGCAGCGGGTCGCGATCGCCCGCGCGCTTCTCAAGAACGCCCCGATCCTGATTCTCGACGAGGCCACCTCCGCGCTCGACACCGAATCGGAGGCCGTCGTCCAGGAGGCGCTCGACACCCTCATGCAGGGCAGGACGACCTTCGTCATCGCGCATCGCCTTTCAACCGTCCGCAACGCCGACATCATCTTGGTCGTCGAAGACGGACGCATCGTGGAGCGCGGGACTCACCAGGAACTTCTCGCCGGCGACACACGATATCGCCTTTTCCACCTTAAGCAATTCGAGGAAAGGAAAACGGAAGGGAAGGGACCGGTCGCCAATGGCTCTCCGACCGGCTGAGCGATTTCTTCCCCGTACCCCCGTCTGGATCGCCTACAACCTCGTACTTTGGGCGGCCCTCCTGACGGCCGCCCCGGTATGGATCCCATGGATGCTCGCCGCCGGGAAACGGCGGTCCAATTTCATGGACCGGCTCGGGTTCGGGCTTTCCCGTCTATCTCCCCGGCGCGCATCGCCTGGAATCTGGATCCATTCGGTTTCGGTCGGAGAAACCCTCGCGGCCGCTCCGCTCGTTCGCGCCCTCAAGATTGCGATGCCTTCCCTCGACATCACCGTTACGACCGTCACCGTGACCGGGCAGGAAACCGCCCGGAAGATCATCGGCGACTCGGCGGACAACGTCTGCTATTTTCCTTTCGACCTGTCTTCTATCTGCGGGCGTTATCTTGACAGGATCCGGCCTGACGCAGTCGTCATCCTCGAAACGGAGATCTGGCCGAATTTCCTTGCCGAATGCGCGTCCCGGGGCATCCCCGTCGTCATCCTGAATGGACGGATGTCCGAACGCTCTTTCTGCGGGTACCGGAGACTCTCCTTTTTGTTTCGGCGCATTCTTTCCGACGTCGATGCGATCGGGGCCCAGACCCCCGCGGACGCACGCCGGTATTCCGACCTGCGCGGCACCCCCGAGAACGTCCTTTCGACCGGCAACATGAAATACGACATGACCGTCCCCGAAACAGAACCGGGACTTGCCGGGATCATGTCTCGTTCACGGGAATCCGGTGTTCGGTGGATCGTCGCCGGTTCCACGCACGAAGGCGAGGAAACCCGGGTACTGGAAGGATTCGCCCTTGCACGGCTCGCCGAACCCTCGATCAAGCTGTTGCTTGCTCCGAGACACCCCGAGCGGTTCGATCGGGTCGAGCGACTCTGCCTGGATGCCGGCTTTCCCGTATCCCGGAAGACATCCTGCCTGATCGAGGGTTTCAAGGATGACGTACCGGTTCTCCTGCTGGATACGGTCGGCGAACTGTCCGGAGCGTACGCGTTGGCCGACGTCGCATTCGTGGGGGGAAGTCTAGTCCCCGTGGGCGGGCACAACTTGCTCGAACCGGCCTGTTTCGGCGTTCCGATCATGACCGGTCCCCATCTCCACAATTTCCTCGAAATGGCCTCTTTGTTCAGGAAAGCCGATGCGGTCTCGGTCGTGGAATCCCCAGTGGATTTCGGGAAGGTCCTGACCGGGTTGCTCGGGGATGCCGAAAATGCAAGGCGCATGGGGTCCCGCGGACGCGAACTGATGCGGGCCAATCAGGGTGCTACGGCCCGAAACGTAAAGCTCGTGCTCGAGGCGATCTCCGGTCGGGAAGGCTTCGGAAGATGATCGGGCTTGCCGCGCGGCTCAGAAGAGCCCTCTACGCAAACGGTCTGCTGAAGGCCGAATCGCTTCCAAGACCCGTCATCAGCATCGGCAACCTGTCCCTCGGCGGCAGCGGAAAAACGCCGCACGTCCGTTTCATTGCCGGGTGGCTCGTCGGCGAAGGATATCGCGTAGCGATTCTCAGCCGCGGATACGGTCGTGCGACTCGCGGCGTGGTCTGGGTTTCCGACGGGGAGAATATCCTTTCGACCTGCGCAGAATCCGGAGACGAACCCTACCTCCTCGCGCGTTCCCTCAAGGGGGTCCCGGTGTTAGTGGGGGAGTCCCGCGCAGCCGCCGGCAGGGCATGTCTTTCCAGGATCGATGTCGATCTTTTCCTTCTGGACGACGGCATGCAGCACCTGTCCCTCAACCGCGATCTCGACATCCTGCTGGTCGACGGCGATCGCAGCCTCGGCAACCGGATGACGCTTCCATTCGGCCCGCTGCGGGAACCGCCATCCCACGCGAAATTCGCCGATGCGCTCGTCGTCACCAAGTGCCGCGAGTCCGAACAGGGGTTCGAGGTGGCACGGAAGATTCCTTTTCCCGGAGACAGGCCGATCGCCGTATCCGGATTGAAGAGCCGCTCAATCATCGACGGGCAGGGGGGCGCAAGGCCCCTCGATGGATCCCCCGGCCGCCCCATCGCGGCCTTTTCCGCAATCGCAAGGAACGATCATTTTGCCCGAACTCTCGGCGAAGCAGGTTACGATATCAAGGTCTTTTCGGCATTCCGCGATCACCACCGGTTCACGGAATCCGAACTTCGGACGATCAACGAATCGGCGCACGGCCTGCCGATCCTGACGACGGAAAAAGATCTCGTCCGGCTGCCGTCGAACCTGCCCTTCGCTGTAGAGGCGCTCGCGGTCGACATCGAATGGCTGGCCGGCTGGGAAACGCTGTCTTCCCTGATCAAGACCACGATCGGAAACTTTGCAAAATGACCAACGACACGCCGATCGGCCTCCGATATACCGTGTTTGTCCGTTTTCTAGAGATGATCCCGCTGCGCGTCCGTGCGTTCCTGTTCGAGACGCTTTTGCTGGTCGTGTGGGCCGTCGACCGTAAACACCGGCGCATCGCCCGGGTAAACCTCCGGATCGCTTTCCCCGACATGTCCGACAAGGAGGCCTCCCGCATCATTCGACGCTGCTATGTCCAGATGGGCACCTCTGCAGCCGAATTCATCGAAATCCCGCGGATGGACCGAACGTATGTCGAGAAGCATTTCAAGATCGAGGGTACGCAATATCTTGTCGACACGCGCGCCAGGACCGGGCAGTCCCCGCTCGGCCTCACGGGGCATTTCGGCAACTGGGAACTGCTGTCCCACGCCTACTCCATACTCGAGGGACCGGTTTCCTTCATCGTGCGGCCGCTCAAGAACAACTCCCTGGACCGGATCGTCCAGGAACGGCGCGAGTTCGGCGGCAGCCGCGTGATCCGCAAATTCGATTCGGCCAAAGCCGTACTCAAGGAACTTCGCGCGGGTCGCATGGTCGGAATACTGATCGACCAGAATGTCGACACGATGCACGGGGTGCTCGTCGATTTCTTCAACAAGAAAGCCTACACGACGTTCGGGATCGCACGGCTTGCCCTTGCCAACCGCTCGACGATTCACCCGGCGTTCATCTTCCGGGATCCCAAGCGAAAATTTCACCACACGCTCAGGTTCGGTCCCGGCCTCCCGATGGACCTTGACGCACCGCACGCGGAAGAAACCGAAAGACTGACCCGGCGCTGCAACGTGGAACTCGAGAAGGTGATCCGGGAAGCACCCGACCAGTGGCTCTGGTTCCACCGTCGATGGAAGACTCGCCCGCCGGGCGAGCCGAACCCGTACGCGGACTGCTGATGGGCTGCATCGTTTTCTTCGACCGGGACGGCACGCTGATCAGGGACACGGGCTACCTCTCCGATCCCGACAAGGTCGAGCCGCTCCCGGGTGCGATCGAAGGACTCGTCCTACTCTCGCAAAACGGGATTCGCCTGGCCGTCGTATCGAACCAGGCCGGATTGGCCAAGGGAAAGTTCGACGAGAAACAGCAGGCTGCCGTTCATGCCCGATTCGTCGACCTCTTCGGGAAAGCGGGCGTCGGTTTCGACGCTGTCGAATATTGCCCGCACCACCCCGAGGGATCGATTGATCGGTATCGACAATCCTGCTCATGCCGCAAACCTGGGACGGCGTTGGCCGACAGGATTATGACCCGTTTGTCGGTCCCCCCGGAATGGAGTCGCTGGGTGGTCGGTGATAAGATGATCGACATCGAAATGGGCAAGCGAATCGGGGCAGCCACCATTCTCGTGGCGACCGGATACGGACCCGAAGAACGGCAAGTGTGCGATCGCAGCGGTATCCAGCCCGATGCATATCTTTCCGATATCAAAGAGGCGGCATGTTGGATCCTGTCAGGGAATCGAAATTCATGACCGGAAAGGGTCGAGCGAGGGTTGCTGCCGTGTTGTTGACAGCGGTCCTCATCGGGATGGCCGGATTCTCGTTGACCCCTCCGATCATCGGAAAGGCGTCCGCGGAAAACGGATTTCCCTATCCCGGCGGTTCGTCGGACAACGAGACGAAGGGCGCCTCTCCCGATAACCAACCCGCGAAATCGCAAGAGTTGACCGCGGCCGACGGCCCGGGGTGGGGACGCGACCATGAGGAACTGTATTACCGCCTGACATTCCTGGGCATGACCGCCGGATATGCGCGGTTCACGATCATGGGCAAGACGATCGTCGACGGCCGGCAGGCCTGGCATCTTCACGTGCGCGGGTGGACTTCGCAGTTTCTCTCCGTATTCTACCCGGTCAACAACATCATGGATTATTACCTCGACGTCAAGACGCTCGCCCCGATCCGGATTGCCGTCACCAAGAACGAGAAAAAGAAATTCACGGACGAAGTCGTCATCTACGACCAGGAAAAGGGGTCCATCACCTACTGGGACAAGGCGCAAAAGAAGGTCGAAAAAAAGGTCGAAGTCCTTCCGAATGTCCATGATCCGGTCACCGCCGTCTATTATTTCAGGGCCAGGGACATGGGAAATCCCGACCGCCCCCGAAACGTTTACGCCGGCCGAAAGATGTGGCAGATCTCCTCGATTTGCGCCGGCACCGAAACGATTCCCAACGAGTTCGGCCAGCAGGTCGAAACGACCATCCTCAAGCCGTTGATCAAGCGCGACGGGAAAGTCGAAAGCAAGGGGGATATCAAGATGTGGATGAGCAACGATTCACGTCATATCCCGATTCGCATCTATGCGGACATCAAGATAGGCACGCTCGTCGGCCAGTTGATTCCGCCACAGGAGGGCGGATGACGCTCGATCCCGATCTTCTGGAAATTCTCGCCTGCCCCGACTGCAAGGGGCCGCTCGAACCGACAAAGGACTCAAGCGGTCTCCGGTGCGACCGTTGCCGCCTGACTTACCGGATCGAGGACGGCATCCCCATCCTGCTGGTCGATCAGGCAACCCATGACGAATAACAGGTCGTTCGAAAGCCGGGCGATGCAATATCTTTCCCTGCTGGGTTCAAGCCGCGTGCTCGTGATCGGCGACATCATGCTCGATGAATACGTCTGGGGTTCCGTCCGGCGCATTTCCCCCGAAGCCCCGGTTCCTGTGGTCGCCGTCCGGGATGACACGTACGTACTGGGCGGGGCGGCAAACGTCGCCGTCAACATCGCCGGCCTCAAGGCCAAATCGCATCTGGTAGGCCTTGTCGGGAACGATCCCGCGGGCAAGGATATCCTTCGCCTCCTCCGGAAAAAGGCGATCGGGGTTTCCGGCATCGTCGCCGAATCGGGCAGGCCGACCACCCGGAAAACCCGCGTCATCGCTCATAACCAGCAGGTGGTTCGCGTCGATCGCGAAAAAAAGGACCCTCCCGGTGAAAAGGCGAGAGATGCCCTGTTTCGGAATATTGCCTCGCTCGTTCCCGAGGTCGACGGCGTAATCCTTTC
This sequence comes from Deltaproteobacteria bacterium, assembly GCA_025357175.1. Taxonomy (GTDB): domain Bacteria; phylum Desulfobacterota; class Deferrimicrobia; order Deferrimicrobiales; family Deferrimicrobiaceae; genus JANXPS01. The sequence goes on from JANXPS010000039.1 coordinate 7,339, forward strand.
CGATTACCGGAAAGGGATGCTGACCGAGGAAATCGTTTCCGAGATCATTTCCCTTGCCGAGCGCCATGGCGCGTTCGTCGCGGTAGACCCGAAGCATCCCGATTTCGCTTTTTACGCCGGTTGCACCATCATCACGCCCAACAAGTCCGAAGCCGAAGCCGCGATGGGCGGACAGGAACTTTCCGGGGATGCGGCGATATCCTCCGCCGGCAAGGCGCTCATTCGAAAGGCCCGGGCGGCTGCGATCCTGATCACGCGGGGCGAGGAGGGGATGACTCTAGTCGAGCGCGGCCGAAGCACTTCGTTTCACGTTCCCGCGCTTGCCCGGCAGGTTTTCGACGTAACCGGGGCAGGCGATACCGTGATTGCCACGCTTGCGGTCGCGATGGGGGCCGGCGTGCCCATGCGCGATGCGGTCCTGCTTGCCAACGTGGCGGCCGGCGTCGTAGTCGGTGAAGTGGGAACGGCACCGATCACCATCGACAAGTTGCGGCACGCGCTTCGCCAACGGATGCGCGACCAGGATATCGAGAGCCAGGAACAGACTGAAACCACAACGGGAGACCCCTCTTGGCCTGGATGAGCATGACCGGCTTCGGCCGCGGAGAATCGCACGGCGAAGACATTTCCGTGACCGCGGACATTCGGACTGTAAACCACCGTTACCTGGACGTCCACGTCAAGGCGCCGGGAAAGTTCGTTTCCTGGGAATCCAGAATCCGCAGCATCGCCCGAGAGACGCTTCGGCGCGGGAAAGTCGACATCTTCATCAACGTCCGGGAATGGGGCGGCAGCGGCGGCAATCTACGCATCAACCGTCCCCTGTTGTCCGGATACATGACCGAAGCGGCACGTCTGTGTTCCGAGTTCGGCATCTCATCCGAAATCACCTTCAGCGACCTGATCCGTATCCCCGACCTTTTCGTGCTTGATCCCGAATCCGGAGACGATCCTTCCGAGGCAAGGTGGCCCTTCGCCGAAAAAGCGCTCAGGAGCGGCATTTCGATGCTTCAGGAGTCACGGAGGACCGAAGGCGAGAACCTTCGCAGGGTAATCCGCGATGCCTTGGCGATCCTGACGAATCATGTTTCCGAAATCTCGTCGATGACGGCCGGCAACAAGATCATGGCGGCGGAACGGTTCAAGGAACGCATCTCGACCCTGTGCGGCGAATACGGCGCATCGATCGATCCCGCCCGCCTGCACCAGGAGGTTGCCCTGCAGCTGGACCGCCTCGACATCACCGAGGAAACCGACCGGCTTGGTTCCCATCTCTCTTCGCTTTCCAAACTTGTCGAAGAGGGGGGCGAAGCGCTCGGGAAAAGATTCGACTTCCTTGTCCAGGAGGTTTTCCGGGAATTGACCACCTCGGCCAACAAATCCGCACATCCGCTCATATCGGCCGTCGCCGTTACCGCCAAGACCGAGCTCGAAAAAATCCGCGAACAGATCCAGAACGTTGAGTAAACCGATGGGGGCCAAGGGCGACGTCTTCGTCATATCCGCTCCGTCGGGATCGGGAAAGACCACGATCTGCCGTCGCCTTCTGCAGGAGATCGACCGGCTCGAACTCTCGATCTCCTATACGACCCGCCGATTGAAGGAGGGGGAGCAGGAGGGGCTCGATTATTTCTTTGTCGATCAGCCCGAATTTGATAAGATGATGAATTACAAGGAATTTCTCGAATCCGCTTCCGTATACGGAAACAGTTACGGGACCGCCCGCAAAACCGTTCAATCGATCATCGACCGCGGAAACGACGCGTTGCTCGAAATCGATGTCCAAGGCGGATGCAACATCAAGCAGGCGATGCCCGAGGCTGTTCTCGTGGCGATCTTTCCCCCTTCGTGGCAGACATTGCGCACGCGTCTTTTCGGGCGGGGCCGGGACAGCAAGGAAGAAATGGATGCGAGGCTCGCCGCGGCGCGCAAAGAGATGCTCGTGCTGCTCGGATATGATTACCTTGTCGTCAACGACGATCTCGATTTGGCCGTATCGAACGTCTCAAGAATTATCCATGCCCACCGGCACCGTTGCGAGCGGGCGGGCAGCGTGATCCGATCGATTCTGTTTCAACCCGGAGAGGAATAACCATGGCAAGAGTAACCGTTGAGGATTGTCTCGAAAACGTCCAGAGCCATTTCGAATTGACCGTTGTGGCGGCCAAGCGCGCCAAGCAGCTCCTGTCGGGCGGCGGCGCCACGATCGACACCTCCCAGCGCAACGAGAAACCCACCGTCATCGCGCTCCGCGAGATCGCCCAGGGGAAAGTCCGGGTCCGCCGCTAGCCAACAAGAGGGCGCGTCGTGCTCCGTCTCAACGACATCGTCGAGCGGGTTCAGGCTGCGCGCCCTGCAGCGAACATCGAGCTTGTCCAGAAGGCCTACGTCTTCACAGCAAAGGTCCACCACGGGCAGCTCCGCAAATCGGGCGAGCCCTACCTGATCCACCCGATCAACGTCGCCTGGCTCCTCGCCGAATGGAACCTCGACGAGGAGACCGTCGCCACCGGGCTCCTGCACGACACCGTCGAAGACACAGTCGCCACCGTTCCCGAAATTTCCGAATTGTTCGGCGATTCCATCGCGCTCCTCGTCGATGGCGTCACCAAGATCAGCCGGGTCGTCCTCTCGGACGCGGCTGACCAGAAGGCCGAGTCCCTCCGGAAAATGATCCTTGCGATGGGCAAGGATATCCGGGTCATCCTGGTCAAGCTTGCCGACCGCACCCACAACATGCGCACGATTCATCACCTCGCTCCCGAAAAGCAGGTTTCCATCGCCCGGGAGACGAAGGAAATCTACCTTCCGATCGCCAGCCGTCTGGGAATGAGCCGCGTCAAAGTCGAACTCGAAGATCTCTGCTTCAAGGTCCTCAATCCCCAGGCATACGCCGAACTGACCGCCAAGGCCGATGTCCGCAGACGCGATCGGGAACAGCACATCCGTGACGTCATCGGTATCCTCGAACGGCACGCGGCCGAATCCGGCATATCGGCGACCGTGACTGGCAGGTCAAAGCACCTCGCAGGCGTTTTCGCCAAGATGCAGCGGCAGGGGATCGACTTCGAGCACGTCTACGATTTCATCGCCTTCCGCATATTGTGCAAGTCGATCCGGGAATGCTACGAGGCGCTCGGGATCGTGCACAGCTTGTGGAAACCGGTTCCCGGCCGATTCAAGGATTACATCGCGATGCCCAAGGGCAATCTGTACCAGTCGCTCCACACGACGGTATTCGGACCCAACGCCGAGATGATGGAAATCCAGATTCGAACCGAAGAGATGCATGCCATCGCGGAACACGGCGTCGCCGCCCACTGGAAATACAAGGAGGGCAAGCAGGCGGTCTCCAAGGACGACCAGCGTTTCCTCTGGCTCCGTCAGATTCTCGAACTTCAGAAAGAGTTGAAGGATCCGCGGCAGTTCATGAGCACCGTCACGGCCGAGCTTTTTCCCGAGGAGGTCTACGTCTTCACGCCGAGAGGGGACGTGAAGGAAC
>JANXPS010000057.1 GCA_025357175.1 Deltaproteobacteria bacterium
GCTTCTCGAATCCGGAGCCGAGGGACGCGCGATCGTCCCTTCCGGCGCATCCACGGGCACGCGCGAGGCGGTCGAACTGCGCGACGGCGACGCGAAACAGTACATGGGCAAGGGCGTGCTGAAGGCAGTCCGCAACGTCAACAAGGTGCTTGCCCCGAAGCTGCTCGGCATGGACGCGGTCGAACAGGTTTCGATCGACGAGCTGATGATCGATCTCGACGGAACCGACAACAAGGGCAAGCTGGGCGCCAACGCGATCCTGGCCGTGTCGATGGCTGTCGCACGCGCCGCGGCCGACGCCTGCGGCCTGCCGCTCTACCGGTACCTCGGCGGCGTCGGCGGCCGGACGCTTCCGGTCCCCATGATGAACATCCTCAACGGCGGCGCGCACGCCGACAACAACGTCGACATCCAGGAATTCATGGTCATGCCGTACGGGGCGAAGACCTTCGCCGATGCCCTGCGGATGGGGGTCGAGACTTTCCACAACCTCAAGAAGGTGCTCAAGGGCAAGGGGCTCAACACCAACGTCGGCGACGAGGGCGGCTTCGCGCCGAATCTCAAGTCCAACGCCGAGGCGATCGAGGTCGTTCTCGAAGCGATCACCCTGGCCGGCTACAAGCCCGGCAAGGACATCGGCATCGCGCTCGACTGCGCCGCGTCCGAGTTCGGCTCGAAGGGCAAGTACGTCTTCAAGAAATCGGGCGGCGAGAAGAAGGACGCCGAGGGGATGGTCCGGTTCTACGAGGAGCTCGTTCGCCAGTATCCGATCGTCTCGATCGAGGACGGTTTCTCCGAGGACGACTGGAAGGGCTGGAAGCTGTTCAACGATGCGCTCGGCAAGAAGATCCAGATCGTCGGCGACGACATCTTCGTGACCAACCCCGCCATCCTGAAAAAGGGGATCGAGGCGGGCGTGGCCAACTCCATCCTGATCAAGCTCAACCAGATCGGGACGGTCACCGAGACGGTCGATGCGGTCGAGATGGCCAAGCGCGCGGGCTGGACCGCGGTCGTGTCGCACCGTTCCGGCGAGAGCGAGGACAGCACGATCGCCGACCTCGTGGTCGGGCTTTCGACCGGGCAGATCAAGACCGGCTCCGCGTCGCGCACCGACCGGATCGCGAAATACAATCAGCTGCTACGAATCGAGGAGGAACTGGGAAGCTCGGCTCGCTTCGACGGCAGGGAAGTGTTCTATAATCTCTGACATGTCGCGCAGATTCGTCGCACTGATCATCATGGACGGCTGGGGCTACCGCGAGGCGCGAGACGCCAACGCGGTCGCCTTGGCCGATCCGCCTTTCTTCAACCGTCTGTGGCGCGATTTCCCGCACACGCTGATCCATGCCTCCGAAGAGCGCGTGGGGCTTCCGCCCGGCCAGATGGGCAACTCCGAGGTGGGACACCTCAACCTCGGGGCCGGACGCGTCGTCTACCAGGACATCGTCCGCATCAGCAAATCGATCCGCGACGGCGACTTCTTCCGGAATCCCGCATTTTGCGGTGTCATGGATGCGGCGCGCGAAGGGGGAAAATCGCTGCACCTGATCGGCCTGCTGTCCGACGGCGGCGTCCACTCGCTCCACACCCATCTGTACGCGCTGATCCGCATGGCGAAAGAGCGCGGCCTCGACAAGATCTTCGTTCACGCCATCCTGGACGGCCGGGACACGCCTCCCCACAGCGGTCTCCATCACGTCGAGCGGCTGGTCGCCGAAATGAAGTCGATCGGCGCCGGCGAGATCGCCACCGTCATGGGGCGCTACCATGCGATGGACCGCGACAACCGCTGGGACCGGGTCGAGCGCGCCTACGCCGCGATGGTGCGCGGGGAGGGCGATCGCGTCGCGGATCCGGCCGCCGCGGTGAGCGATTCCTACGCGGCGGGGAAGACGGACGAGTTCATGGACCCGGCCGTGCTCGTGCGCGACGCCCGCCCGGTCGGCTCGATCGCCCCGGGCGATTCGGTGATCTTCTTCAATTTCAGGTCCGACCGGTCGCGCGAGATCACCCGCGCGCTGACGGCCGACGCCTTCGACGGGTTTCCCCGCCCCGAGCGTCTCGGGCTCGCCTACGCCTGCATGACGACCTACGACGTGAAGTTCGGGCTGCCGGTCGCATTCCCGCCCCAGCCGATGACCCACCTGCTGGCGGATGTGTTCGCCGCCAACGGAATCCGCAACCTGCGCATCGCCGAGACCGAGAAATACGCCCACGTCACCTATTTCTTCAACGGCGGCATCGAGAAGGAATTTCCCGGCGAATCGCGGACGCTGATCGCTTCCCCGCGCGTGGCGACGTATGACCTCCAGCCCGAGATGAGCGCCTACGAGGTCGGCGACCGGGCGGTGGCCGCGATCGAGTCGGGCGACCAGGACGCGATGGTGCTCAACTTCGCCAACGGCGACATGGTCGGGCACACCGGCTTCCTGCCTGCCGCCATGAAGGCGGTCGAGGCGGTCGACGCCAACCTGCAACGCGTCGTCGAGGCCGTGTGGTCGCGCGGAGGCGTCGCGCTGGTGACCGCCGACCATGGCAACTGCGAGACGATGGTCGACCCCGAAACAGGCGAACCGATGACCGCCCACACGACCAACCGGGTTCCGTTCGTTTACGCGGATCCGCAGGCCGTCGGGGGCCGGTTGGCGGTCGACGGCGCGCTGGCCGACGTCGCGCCGACGATCCTCGCGATCCTGGGAATCCCGAAGCCGGTCGAAATGACCGGCGAGGACCTCCTGCTGAAGCCGGGCAGCTGACGCCATAGAAATGAAAAAAACGATCCTCGTCATCAGCAACGATCCCGGCGTGCGAGATATGCTGACCAACCTTTTGGGCGAGGCGGGGTTCGGCGTGTCGCTTGCGGGATCGGGCGCCGAGGCCGTCAAGATCGTGACCAACACCGCGCTCGACTTCGTCCTTGTCGAGCAGTTCCTGGCCGACTTCTCGGGTGTCGAGCTCAAGCGGCGCATCCGCCGCCTGTCGCCCAGGACGCGCGTGGTCGTCCTCTCGTCCTTCACCACCATCCGGAGCTCCGACGACGTCCTGCGTTTCGGCCCTTCCGATTTCATCCTGGACCAGCGCGAAATCCTCGAGCTCATGCAGGCGTCGGCCGACGAGCGGGTCGTTCCAGCCCCCCCGCAAATGGCCGACGACCGACTCAAGCGGTGCCTTGTCGATACCATCGACGTTCTCATCGGCCTGCTCGAGGTCAACGATCCGTTCTTCGGCGGAAACTCCCACATCACGATGGAATACGCCAAGTCGGTGGCCGAAGACATGAAGTTGGCGCAGGAGATGATCGACGAGATCGTCGTCGCTTCGCTCCTCCACGACATCGGCCGCATCGGCATCAAGAGCGACATCCTGTCCGGCAAGAAGGAAATGTCCGAGGCCGACATCCGGACCATCCGCTCCCATTCCGAGAACGGCGCCAAGATTCTCGAAGCGATCGATTTCCCGTGGAAGATCAAGCCGATCATCATCCACCACCACGAGCGGTACGACGGAAAGGGATACCCGAGCGGTCTCAAAGGGCGCGAGATACCCATCGGCGCCCGCATCCTGTCGGTCGTCGACGCCTTCGCTGCCATGACCGCCAATCGGCCCTACCGTCGCGCTCTTTCGCGGGAAGAGGCGGTCCAGGAACTCCACAAGAACGTCGGCACCCAGTTCGATCCCGAGGTCGTCGAGCATTTCACCAAGATCGTCGAACAGAAATATTTTTTCCGGGGAGTCGGCTCGAAGCCAAAAATCCTGCTCGTCGACGACGAGGTCGACTACCTGACGCTGCTCAAGCTCAAGCTGGTCTCCGAGGGGTTCGACGTCGACACCGCCGACAACGCGGAGGACGCCATGGACCACCTCCAGCGGTCGAAGCCCGACATGGTCCTGAGCGACGTCATCATGCCGGGAATAGACGGAATCGCGATGCTTCGCCGCATGCGCGAAAAGAACGAATACGCCGATCTCCCGGTCGTGTTCCTGTCGGGACGCGACGACAACAACGTCAAGATACAGGCGCTCCACCTTGGCGCCGAGGACTACCTGCTCAAGCCGGTCGACTTCATCCTCCTTGCCGCCAAGATCCGCAACGTCATCCGGCGCGACGAAAAGCGGAAAAAAGGGGCGGCTCCAGGGCCGAGCACCGGCGTGGTCGGCGATCTCAAGAACCTGGGCATCCCCGAAATCGTCCAGACGTTGCACCTGGGACTCAAGACCGCGTGCGTGACCGTGACCCGCCCGGACGAGGAAGAGGGGCGGATTTATTTCGAGAACGGGCGGATCCGTCACTGCGCCATCGGCGAAATGCATGGCGAGGACGCGTTCTACCGGATGCTCCGCTGGCAGGAAGGCCCCTTCGTCATCGCCCACGGGCAGACCACCACGGTCCGCACGATCGAGATGGACGAAATGCAGCTGATGATGGAGGGGATGCGGCGGCTCGACGAGGAAGGAAAGGAGCCGGTCGGCCTGTCATGATGCGATTCCGCGAACGCCGAACCGCGGTTCGGGTGGGCAAACCCGAGACCGAGGTGCTTTTCCTGGTGCGCGACGGCAAGGACCCCGAGCGCGTCTCCTGCCCGGTTTCCGCCGGACTGCGCGATCTTTCGCACACCGGGATGTCGCTGTTCACCCCGCGGCTTGCGCCCGACGGCATCCACATCATGTACGACACCCTGATGACCGTGCGCAACCGGATCGAGGCCGAAATCCGACCCCGGGGCGGCGAACCGTTCAGGGTGTCCGGGATCGTCATCTGGTTTCGCACCGACGACGAAAGACCCGGATGCTACATTTTCGGCATGACGTTCGACGCTCCGCTCCCCGCCGGCCCGTTGCCGGTTGCCTGATTCACAAGTTCATATATAATATCCGTTTCCATCAACAGGCATGGTTTCGCGAGAGTGGCGGAATGGCAGACGCGTCGGACTTAGGATCCGGTGGGAAACCGTGAGGGTTCAAATCCCTCCTCTCGCACCAATAAACGATTAATTCCGAATCAATTCAAAGGGGCGTGACGAAAGCCATGAAGACGAGCATCGAAGCGGTCAGCGGTATCGAAAAGAAGATCACGGTCGAGGTTCCGGCCGAAGAGGTCGAAAAGCGGATCGAGGAGGGCTTCGCCGAGGTGCGCAAGATGGTGCCGGTCAAGGGCTTCCGGCCCGGCAAGGCGCCGATGTCCATGGTCAAGCGGCTTTACAAGGAAGCCGTCCGGGGCGATGTCGCCGAGAAGCTGGTGCGCGAGACGCTGTCCGAAGCGGTCAAGCAGAACGATCTGCGTGTGCTCTCGCTCCCCAGGGTCGACGGCGCCGAGATCCTCGACGGAGCCGATTTCGTCTACACGGCCGTGGTCGAGGTGGCGCCCGACGTCGAGCCCATCGATTACAAGGGGCTCCCGGTGACCAAGGAAACGGTTTCCGTGTCCGATGCCGACGTCGAAGAATCCGTCAATCGCATCCGCGAGGCATACGCGCACTACGAACCGGTAGAGAGCCGGGGCGCCGCGACGGGCGACCTGGTCGAGATCGGCTACGTGGCGGCGGCGGACGGTGAGACGATCGAGAGCAAGGACGCCCTGGGCGTCATGCTGGCCGAAGGCGTTCCTTTCGGCAAGGAGTTCGAATCGAAGCTGGCCGGAGTGAAGACGGGCGACGCCCCTTCCTTCGAGATCGCCTTCCCCGCGGATTCAAAGAACGAAAAGTTCGCCGGCAAGAACGTCGGCTTCGCGATCACGGTCAAGGCGGTCAAGGAAAAGAAGCTGCCCGAGCTCGACGACGACCTCGCGAAGAATTTCCCCGAATTCAAGACGCTCGAGGAACTGCGCGCCAAGCTTCGCGAACGGCTGATCCTCGAGGCGGAAGAAGGGGCGCGCCAGCACGCCGAAGACGATGTCCGCAAGGGCCTTCTCGAGAAGAACGCCTTCGAGGTTCCCAAGACGCTCGTCGATCGCCAGGTACGCACCATGATCGAGGACACGGCGCGCCGGTTGTCCTCCCAGGGAATCGACCTGCGTCACCTCAACATGGATTTCAACATGATGAAAGAGCGGTTCGAGCCGGGCGCCGTCGACTCGGTTCGCGTCTCCCTGCTGCTCGAGGCGATCGGCAAGAAAGAGAATATCGACGTCTCCTATCCCGAGATGGAGGCCGAGATGAAGGAAATGGCCGTGGCGACCGGTATGGAATTCGAGAAGGTTCGCGACCTCTACGGCGACGAGGACCGTCTCGACCATCTCCGGACGGGGCTGATCGACCGCAAGGTCATGAAGTTCCTGATCGACAACGCCACCCAGAAATAGGAGGCCGCGAAATGAATCTCGTTCCCATCGTAGTCGAGCAGACCAGCCGGGGAGAGCGTTCCTACGACATCTATTCGCGGCTGCTCAAGGATCGCATCGTCTTCATCGGCACGGGGATAGACGACGACATCGCGAACGTCGTCATCGCCCAGTTGCTCTTCCTCGAAGCCGAGGACCCCGACAAGGACATCAACATATACATCAACTCGCCGGGCGGCGTGGTCACCGCAGGCATGGCCATCTACGACACGATGCAGTTCATCAAGCCCGACATCGCGACCGTCTGCATCGGCCAGGCCGCATCGATGGCGGCGGTCCTGCTCGCCGGAGGCACCGCCGGCAAGCGCACCTCCCTGCCCAACGCCCGCATCATGATCCATCAGCCGATGGGCGGCGCGCGGGGGCAGGCGACCGACATCAAGATCCAGGCCGAAGAGATCCTCCGCATGCGGGAAGAACTCAACCGGATCCTCTCGTACCATACCGGCCAGCCCGTGTCCCGCGTCGCAGCCGATACCGAGCGCGACTACTTCATGTCGGCGGAGCAGGCCAAGGTCTATGGTATAATCGACCAAGTTGTCGAAAACCGGGCAGCAATCGCCCGTCCTCTCTCCGAATAACGGAGGTTTTTCCTTTTGAACCGTAAATACACCGACAAGGCCAATCTCCTCGTCTGCTCCTTCTGCGGGAAGGCCCAGAACGAGGTCAAGAAACTGATCGCGGGTCCCACGGTCTACATCTGCGACGAGTGCGTCGAACTTTGCAACGACATCATCTCCGAGGAATACGACCTCGAGGGGCAGCTCGAGGAGAAGCGGAAGCGGCTTCCCAAGCCGGCCGAGATCCGCAAGACGCTCGACGATTACGTCATCGGGCAGGAGCGCGCGAAAAAGATCCTCTCCGTGGCCGTCTACAACCACTACAAGCGGATCGAGGCCAAGGGGATCGACGGCGTCGAACTCCAGAAGTCCAATATCCTGCTGCTCGGTCCCACCGGCAGCGGCAAGACGCTTCTGGCCCAGACGCTCGCCCGCATCCTCAACGTGCCGTTCACCATCGCCGACGCGACCACGCTCACCGAGGCGGGTTACGTCGGCGAAGACGTAGAGAACATCATCCTGAGTCTTCTCCAGGCCGCCGACTACGACGTCGAGAAGGCGCAGCGCGGCATCGTCTACATCGACGAGATCGACAAGATCGCCCGCAAGTCCGAGAACCCCTCCATCACGCGCGACGTCTCGGGCGAAGGGGTCCAGCAGGCGCTCCTCAAGATCCTCGAGGGCACCATCGCCAACGTTCCCCCCAAGGGTGGGCGCAAGCACCCGCAGCAGGACTTCATCAAGGTCGACACGACCAACATCCTGTTCATCTGCGGCGGCGCCTTCGTCGGCCTCGACACCATCGTCGACCGGCGCACCACCAAGAAGACCATGGGGTTCGCGGCCGAGATCCAGTCGCGCCACGAGCGCAACCTGGGCAAGCTGTTCGATCTCACGCAGCCCGAGGACCTGATCAAGTTCGGGCTCATCCCCGAATTCGTCGGCCGCATACCGGTCGTCGCGACGCTCCACGAACTCGACGAAGCCGCGCTTGTCGAAATCCTGACCCGGCCGAAGAACGCGCTCGTCAAGCAGTATCAGCGGCTGTTCGACTTCGAGGGCGTCAAGCTCGAATTCACCGAAGACGCGACCCGCGCCGTCGCGCGGCAGGCGATCAGCCGCAAGGGCGGCGCCCGCGGCCTGCGTTCCATTCTCGAGCACATCATGCTCGATGTGATGTACGAGATCCCGTCGCGCACCGACATCCGCAAATGCGTCATCACCGAAGACGTGGTCGAGGGCCGGAACGAACCCGAGGTCATCGAGGGCAAAAAAGCGGAATTGGCCTGACGTGGAAGAGCGCCGTTCGATCCTCCCGCTGTTGCCGTTGCGCGACATCGTCGTATTTCCCCACATGGTTGTTCCGCTTTTCGTCGGCCGCGGCAAGTCGATCGCCGCGCTCGAGGCGGCGGTCGCCTTCGACGGCCTGATCCTGCTCGCGTCCCAAACCGAAGCGGGCACCAACGAGCCGGCCGAAGATGACATTCACGCGATCGGCACCATCAGCCATATCGTCCAGTTGCTCAAGCTCCCCGACGGCACCGTCAAGGTGCTGGTCGAAGGACGCGTCCGGGCGCGCATTCTCCACTACCTTCCCAACGACCGCTACTTCCAGGTCCGTAGCGAATCGCTCCAGTCCGAACCCTTCGGGGGGCTTCACGCCGAGGCGCTGGTGCGCAACCTGCACGCGTCGTTCGAAAACTATTCCCGCCTCAGCAAGAAAATCCCGGGCGAACTGCTCGCGCAGGCCGCCACGATCGAGGATCCCTCCTGGCTTGCCGACACGGTGGCCGCGCATCTCCCGCTGAAGATTGCCGACCGGCAGGCGCTTCTCGAAACCGAAGGGGTCCAGGACCGGATCGAGAAGCTGCTCGTCATGATGGAATCCGAGGTCGAGATTCTCGACATCGAGCAGCGGATCCGCGGGCGCGTCAAGAAGCAGATGGAACGCTCCCAGCGCGAGTTCTACCTGAACGAGCAGATGAGGGCCATCCAGAAAGAGCTCGGGCAGGGGGAGGACGGCAAGAACGAGGCCGACGAACTCGAAGAGAAGCTCAAGGAAAAAGAGCTTCCGAAAGATGCCGCCGAGAAGACGCGCAAGGAGATCAAGAAGCTTCGGATGATGTCGGCGATGTCGGCCGAGGCCACCGTGAGCCGAAACTACGTCGACTGGATGCTCTCGCTGCCATGGACCGAGCGCACCGACGACAAACTCGACATCGTCGAATCCGAAAAGATACTCGACGAAGACCACTTCGGGCTCGAGAAGGTCAAGGAACGGATCCTCGAATACCTTGCCGTGCGCACGCTGGTCAGCAAGC
>JANXPS010000117.1 GCA_025357175.1 Deltaproteobacteria bacterium
GGGAGAGGTCCGGTAAACGATCACGCTCGGGACACCCAGAAGCGCGAGTTCAAGCGTCGCCGTCCCAGATGCGGAAATGGCGGCCGACATTCCACGAAAAAGGCGATGGCGATCCTTTTCGACGATCACGGACTTCAAACCGGAATCCGTCAGCGCCGATTCGATCAACCCTCTGAACCGGGGCGAAGCCAGAGGAACGGCAAAGAATACATCCGGCCGAACACCGGATATTCTTTTCGCGGCCTCCACCATCAAAGGGAAATGATTCTGGATCTCTCCGGTGCGGCTTCCGGGAAGAAGGCCGACGACGGTCGACCCCACGGGAATCCCGAATCGTTCCGGTTCGGGATCGGCGCCGAAAAAAGGCGAGAGTTCATCGAGAAGCGGATGGCCGGCGAAGCGGGCGTTGACCCCCGCCTCGAGCAGGGCCGGGAGTTCGAAAGGAAACGGCACGATCACACCGCGCGTGAATCGCGCGAGTTGCTTAGCCCGACCTTTTCGCCATGCCCACAATTGCGGCGGGATGTAGTAGAGAACCGGTACTTTTTTCGCAGCTGCCCGCATTCCGACCCTAAAGTTGAAATCGGGGAAATCGACCAGCAGAACCGCTCCCACCCCCGGCCTGGCGGCTTCCCGACACGCAAGACGAAGCGTCCGCCAGACTTCCGGGAGATGGCGAAGCACCTCGGTCAGGCCAACCACCGAGATTCCGGCATAGTCGGCCACCAGCTCGACCCCTTCGGCTCGAAGACGGTCTCCGCCGATCCCCGACACGTGAACATCCGGAAATCGTTTCCGGAATTCGCGAACGGCATTGACGGCATAGGTTTCGCCGGAGGGTTCGCCGCAGACGACGAACAAAGATTTGGAAGCCGGGGTCAACGACTCCTCATCTTGCCCAGGATGCGAAAAGCGACCTCGAGGGCGGCCAGACCATCGGCGCCGGTGACGCGCGGTGTCCCACGCCCCGATGCGCATTCTATGAAATCGCGTATTTCGTCGCTGAGATGATCGCTCTTCCCGGTTTCGACGATTTCGGCGGAAAGTTCAGGGAGCCCTTCGACTCCGCCCGGCCATGTCCGGCGAAAGATCTGGATCGTGTTTTCGACAAAGTCCATAGACAGGTATGCGTCCTGCTGGAAGATGCGGATCTTGCGCTGTTTGCGTGCGGACACGCGGCTGGCGGTGATATTGGCGACGCAACCGTTTGCGAAGGTCAGCCTCGCGTTGGCGATATCGATGTTGGGCGAGATCACCGGAACACCCACCGCATGAATGCGGGTGACCGGCGAACGCACGAACGACAGGATCAGGTCGATGTCGTGGATCATGAGGTCGAGAACCACGTCGACGTCGGTGCCCCTTCCTCCGAAGGGTCCAAGCCTGTGGCATTCGATGAATCGAGGTTCGGTGAGCACCCCGGCGGCGGAAACGACGGCGGGGTTGAATCGTTCGAGGTGGCCGATCTGGAAAACCAGTTTTCGCCTGGCGGCTTCACGGACCAGCGCGCGGGCCTCGCGAACGGTCGCCGCGATCGGTTTTTCGAGCAATACGTGCACGCCGGCTTTCATGGCATCCATCGCGACCCGGTAATGCGCGGTCGTCGGAACCGCGATGCAGACGGCATCGACGCTCTCGATCAATTTCCGGTAATCCTCGAAATAAGGCACCGAGAATTCGGTGGAGATCGCCTTGCCTCTTGTCGCGCTCGCGTCCGAGATCCCGACGAAATCCACGTCGTCGAACGAGGCGATCTTCTGGGCGTGCAACCGCCCAAGGTAGCCGACGCCGATGACACCTATTCTCCGCCGCATGGGGTTACCTCAGCACGCCGCGCTTGCTGGACCGGATGAACTCGATCAGCTTGCGCACTTCGGGAATCTGTTCGATCTCGCCCTCGGCCTTGTCGAGCGCATCCTTAAGCGGCATCTCGGAACGGAAGATGACCCGGTAGGCCTTCTTGAGCGTATCGATGGTCGGCGCGGACATCCCGGCGCGTTGCAGGCCTATGACGTTGAGACCGAATAAAGAACGGTTTCTACCCTGCCTCGCGGCAACCGCCTTTACGAAGGGCGGGACGTCCTGGGATATGCCGGACATCCCTCCGACGATGGCAAGGGAGCCGATCCGTACGAACTGATGGACGGCGCTCAATCCGCCGATGAAGGCGCCATCCTCGATCTCGATGTGTCCCGCCAGCGTGGCCGCGTTCGCCATGATGACCCTGTTTCCGATATGGCAGTCGTGCGCGACGTGAACGTAAGCCATGATCATGCAGCTGCTGCCGACGCGCGTGACCCCGCTGCCTGTGGCGGTTCCGCGGTTTATCGTCGCGTATTCGCGGACGATGACATCGTCGCCGATCTCGACCCAGGTCTCTTCGTTCCTGAACTTGAGATCCTGAGGAGGGGCGCCTATCGAAGCGAAGGAGGAAACGCGGCAATTGCTTCCCATGCGGACGTGGGACTCGACGACTGCGTGAGACCCGATGGTCGACCCGTCACCGATGGTTACCTTGGGGCCTACGATCGCATAGGGCCCAACGGACACATCCTTGCCCAGTTCGGCGCCCGGATCGATGAGTGCGGTCGGATGGATCGTCATTTCTGGGCCTCCCTGGAAAGATCGACGGGAATCTCGGGGAGCGTGGCGGTGATGTCCGCCTTGGCGACCAGCACGCCGTCGACTTTGACTTCGCCGTGCATCTTCCAGACGGGCCCCTTGTGGGCGAGGACGTCGAGTTCCATTCGCAACTGGTCGCCCGGGACGACCGGCCGGCGGAATTTGCAATTGTCGATACCCGCGAAATAGGCGATGCGCTTCCCTCCGCCGATCGCCATCAGGGCGAAGATGCCGCCTACCTGCGCGAGCGCCTCGATCAGCAGGACGCCGGGCATGATCGGGTGACCTGGGAAATGGCCCTGGAAAAAGGGCTCGTTGATCGTCACGTTCTTGAGTCCGACGATCCGTTTGCCCGGTTCGTGCTCAACGATCCGGTCAACGAGGAGAAACGGGTAACGGTGCGGAAGCAGTTCCATGATTTCGCCGATTGAAAGCATTCTATTCGTCCCCCTTCGAACGATTGTCTTTTTCGAGATGCGCCACCCGCCGGAACAGTTCAGGAAGCTTCGGCATGAGCGCGGCATTCCTGAGCCAGGTTCCGTGGGGCATGACCGGAATGCCAGACCAGACCTTCGAGTCCGATGCCTTAAGGGAATCGGCCACGCCGCACTTGGCGCCCAACATGATTCCGTCGCCAATTTCGAGATGTCCCGCGAGTCCTGACTGCCCGCCGATCATGACCCGATTGCCGACTTTGCAACTGCCGGAAATGCCCGTCTGGGATGCGATGACGGTATCGGTGCCGATGACGACGTTGTGCCCCACCTGGACGAGGTTGTCGAGCTTGGTCCCGCGACCGACCCGCGTAACACCGAGCGCGGCTCGATCGACAGTGGTGTTGGCGCCGATCTCGACGTCGTCGGAGATCTCGACGGTTCCGACCTGGGGAATCTTCTTGTACCCGGTCGCGGATGGCGCGAAGCCGAACCCGTCGCTGCCAAGGACGCTGCCGGCATGAAGGATCACGCGATCGCCGACGACGACGTCGTCATAGATGACCGCATTGGGATAGATTCGGCAATCGGAGCCGATCCGGACGTTCCGACCGACGACGACGCCGGGAAAAAGGATGGAGCCGGCACCCACGGTGGACCCTTCGCCGATCGAAACGAATGCCGAGATCGTGGCACCTGCGCAGATAACGGCAGTCGAATGGATGTCGGCCTTGCCGGATATGCCCGCTCCCGGACGGTAAGGCGGGTGGAATAATTCGACGGCTGTGGCATAGGCGAGATAAGGGTTGGCCGCGATCAGGAAGGTGGCGGACGCCCCAGGGACGGCTTCCCTGGCGATGATCGCGGACGCGCGGGAAATACGGGCCGCGGCGTTGTATTTCCCGTGCGCGATGAAGGTGACCTGCCCTTCAACCGCGTCCTCGATCGGGGCGAATCCGTGGACGACGGCATCACCCGGCCCTTCGAGCCGGGCGGATATCCTAGTGGCCAATTCGGCCAGCGTCATGCTATTTGCCACTGCCCGCCTCCTTGGGCGCCGGATTTTCCTTGTTGACGAGGTCGAGCACCTTGTTCGTGATGTCGAGCGAGGGCGAGACGTGAAGGACGACGTTCGCCTGGGCGCTGTCCAGAAGCAGGTCGATCTTTTCTTCCGTGACGACGATCATCACCTTGGCTTCGACGACCTTCAGGATGTCTCGCCCCATGTCGGCCTGCCTGCCCTGCATCTCTTTCTCGGCTTCCTGCCGGGCCTTTTCGTATTCGGCGACCTTCGCCGCGAAACGCTCCTCTTTTTCCTTGAGTTTGCCCTTGCCCTTGTCCTTGTCCATGAGCACTTTCAGTTTGTCGAGCTCATCCTTGAGTTTCTGGGCTTCGTCTTTTTTCGATTCGACGCCGACCTTCAGTTCGTCGAACCGGATTTCGAGTTTCTTCTTGGCGACCTTGCCGGCCTCGGACTCGTTGAGGATCCGGGCCACGTCTATGACCGCGATCCTGCTTCCGTCCGCGAACGCCGCCGTATAACCGGATGAAAGAATTGCCGCCAAGATGGCGACCGCCGGTGCGATCCTGCGAAAGTTCATTGGTGACTCCTCCTGTGCATCAGAATGCAGTTCCGATCGTGAATTCGGCGACCTTTTTCGATTCGCCCGGTTTCGGGGAAAGGTTCCAGCCCCATTCAAACCGCAGGGGGCCCATCGGCGAGTACCACCTCACGCCGATGCCAGCGGCGTATCGAAGGCCTTCATCTTTGCCCGGCCATTGCCCCTGGCGCCACGTATTGCCGGCGTCGAAAAAGGTCACGCCCTTGAATCCTATGTCGTTCATGAGAGGAAAAACGTACTCGAGATTGAAGACGAGTTCCTTGTTGCCACCATAGAGTTCTCCGGTGTTCGGATCGGCCGGTGAGATGCTGCGGGACTTGAACCCCCGGACGCTGTAAGGGCCTCCGAGGAAAAATCTTTCGAAAATCGGAACGCGGCCACCGCTCTCGGTGCTGATGACATGCCCCCACATCAGGTTCCCGGAAAGGACCGATGTTTCGGTTACGGGAAAATACGCCTTGTGGGTCAGGAAATATTTGATGAACTGACTGGAGCCGCCCAGAGGCCCTCCTGCGAATTCGAGGACCGCGGACTGGGTGGTCCCCCGGGTGGGATCCATGAAGCGATCGGTGCTGTTTCGGGTGACGTTCAACGACAGCGAATGGGTCTGCTGGGTCCCCTTGTTGAATTCCTCCTGGAGAATGGTCGAGGTTACCGGGTTGATTTGAGTGACTTGACTCGTATCGTGGCGATAGCTCAAGCTTCCGCTGACCAGGCGCGAAAAATTGTATCCGAGTCCGACCTTGCCGCCGCGCGCCTTGCGCTCGAAATCGGTGTACCGGGTCTTGCTGTTGTACGCGTTGAACAAGGCGCTATAGTCGGTATCGAAGATGTTCGGGTCCCGGAAATCGAGGCTGAATACGGTTTTTCGCGCTCCGAATTGCGAATTGAGGGAGCTTTTCCAACCCCGCCCGAACAGGTTGTTTTCGCTGACCTGGACGACGCCGAAAAGCTTGTCTACGGAACTGAAGCCCAGCCCCCCTGAAAGCGTTCCCGTCGGCCCTTCCTGCACCTCGACCTTGACGTCTTTCTCGTCGGGAACCGGGGACTGGGAGGTCGTGATCTTGACGTCCTTGAAAAACGACGTTCGAACCAGGTTTTCCTTACTTTCCTTCAACGCGCTGTCGGAATATTCCTTTCCGTCGACGGCTTCGAGCTGCCTTCGGACGATCCGGTCCATCGTCTTGGAGTTGCCGGCGATTTCGACCCGGCCGAACCTGAAGCGGGTGCCCTGCTCGACGACGTAGTTGACATCGGCGAGGGGGTAGTTTTTCCGCTTTTCGACGACGGGGCGCACGTTCGCCTCCGCGTAACCCTTGTCCTTGAGCATCGTCGAAAGATCGAGAAGATCCTGGATCAGCATTTCCCGGTCGAACACCTCGCCCTTGACGAGCCGGACCTTCTTGCGCATCGTTTCGGCGGGAACCGCGCTTTCGCCGCCGATGGTGACATCCCCGACTCGATATTGACGCCCTTCGAATATACGGATGGACACTTTAAGTCCGTCCGCATCGCGGGAGATGACCGGGTCGGACACTTTCGAATCGAGAAATCCCTTGGTGCTGTAAAGCGCCTCGATCCGGAGGATATCGGTCTGGAGAACGTCCTGCTTGAACGTCCCGGAATCGGTGATGAAGGAAAAGAATCCCTGTTCCTTGGTCTCGATCGTTTTCCGGATTTCCTTGGAAGACAGGTAAAGGTTGCCGTCGATCACGATTCGAGCGATCTTGACTTTCTCGCCCTCGCGAACCCGGAAGCCGACCTTCATGGATCCGTCCGGCTCCTCGGTCACGGAGGAGTCGATCACGGCGTCGTAATAACCCTTGTTGTGGTAAAGGTCGTTCATCTTGCGGACGGATTCGCGAACCTTGTCTTCCTGGTACAGATCCCGCTCTTTCAGGGTGATCGCGCCTTTCAGGTCGGTGCTGTCGATTTCCTTGTTTCCGTCGACCTGTACGCGTGCAATCGGCGGCTTCTCCGAAACGATGATCGTGAGCCTGTACCCTCCGGCGACTTCGGCGGAATCGAACCGTACATCGGTATAAAAACCCATTTTCCAGATCGTCTTGACGTCGTCCTGGACATCCTTGAGGTCGAAATCGCGCCCGACACGCGTTTTAAGGTTGAGCAACAGGTCCGAGGCCCTGATTCGGCGAGCGCCCTGAACTTCGATGTCGACCACCTTGAACCCTTCGGAACGAACCGCGCCCGCCCAAAGGATGAGCAGCAACGAAACGATCGGGAGCAAATGGCTGATGCGGCGCGAATGTCTCATGCGACGATCATCCCGTCGTCGAGCCGGATGACACGGTGCATACGCGAAGCCAGCTCGGAGTTGTGCGTGACCATCATCACGGTCAGTTTCCGGGAGCGGTTGAGGGAAAGGAGCAGGTCGAAGACGCCGTTGGCGGTTTCCTTGTCGAGGTT
>JANXPS010000122.1 GCA_025357175.1 Deltaproteobacteria bacterium
GGCTCGACGCCCTGATCGTGGCCCAGGCCCGGAGCGGCGATACACCGCTCCGCGTGGCCTTCGCGTCCGAGGCGCTCGCCGACCTGGCCGCCTTCGGATTCACCGACGCCGAGGCCGCGCGCTTCCTGGCCCTCTTCTTCCAGATGCGACGGGCCTTCCACTTCATCCGGGACGGTCTCGTCGGAAACGCCCCGTCGATGAAGGCGCTGCGCAAGCGGCTATGGAACTGCGTGTTCACCCACGACATCCGCTGGTTCGAATCGCGCCTGCGGGAGCGGATGACGGAATTCCCGGTGCTGATTCTCGGCGAAACCGGGACGGGCAAGGGGGCCGCGGCCGCCGCAATCGGGCGCTCCGGGTTCATTCCGTACGATCCCGCCCGAAAAGGATTCGCCGAGAGTTTCACGCGCAACTTCGTCGCGATCAACCTTTCCCAGTACGCGGAAGGTCTGCTCGAGTCGGAAATGTTCGGTCACCGAAAAGGGGCGTTCACCGGCGCGATCGAGCACCACGAGGGGCTGTTCAGCCGCTGCGCGCCGAACGGGGTGATCTTCCTCGACGAGATCGGCGACGCGGGCGTGCCGATCCAGATCAAGCTGCTCCAGCTGCTGCAGGACCGGCTGTTCTTCCCGGTCGGAAGCCACGAGGCGTGCCGGTTCGAAGGGCGCGTCATCGCGGCGACGAACCGGCCGCTCGAAACGCTGCGGCGGGAGGGCCGTTTCCGCGACGACCTGTACTACCGGCTCTGCTCCGACGAGATCACGCTCCCGACCCTCGGGGAGCGGCTCCGGGAGGAACCGGAGGAGCTCGGGCAACTGGTATCGAGCATCCTGGGGCGCCTGGATCCGGGCGCTTCCGCCCGGGAGGAGCGGCTGGTCATGGCTGCCTTGCGGGATGGGGTCGAGCGGGATTACCCGTGGCCGGGCAACGTCCGGGAACTTGAGCAGGCGGTCAAGCGGATCATCCTGACCGGCCGTTTCGACGGGCGGAAACGGGGCGAACCTCCGGAGGAAGGCGGATTCGATCGGATATTGGCTGCGATGCGGGAAGGGACGATCGACGCGGATACGCTGCTCGGGCGATACTGCGCGATGCTCTACGCCCGATACGGCAATTACGAAGAGGTTGCCCGCCGGACGGGCCTTGACCGCCGCACCGCCAGGAAGTACATCGGGCGCACGACCGGTTCGGGATGAGTTTTCTTTGGCCATGAACGACACGCGGAGGTTGCCGGTCCATTATGCGATCGCGGCTGCCCTGGCGGGCATGGTGGCCGTCCTTTACTGGAAAGTCGGCGGATATCCCTTCATGGAATATGACGACCAGCTTTACGTCACCGCGAATCCCGTGGTCCGGCAGGGACTGACCCTTTCCGGAATCCGCTGGGCGTTTACGACGTTCAGCGCCTCCAACTGGCACCCCCTGACGTGGATTTCGCACATGGCGGACGTCTCCCTTTTTGGGATGGAAGCCGGCGGGCCCCACGTCGTCAACCTCCTCTTCCATCTGGCGAACACGCTGCTCTTGTTCCACATCCTTCGAAGAATGACCGGGAAAGCGTGGGAGAGCGGCCTCGTCGCCGCCCTGTTCGCGATCCATCCCCTGCACGTCGAGTCGGTGGCATGGGTCTCCGAGCGCAAGGATGTCCTGAGCACCTTTTTCTGGATGCTGTCCCTTTGGGCCTATGCCCGATATTCGGAACGCGCGGGCGTGATGCGGTATCTGCCCATCCCGATGTTCATGGCGCTGGGACTGATGGCCAAGCCGATGCTCGTCACCCTGCCGTTCGTCCTGCTGCTGCTCGACTACTGGCCGCTGCGCCGCTTCGGACCGTCCGCCCGGCCATCGAGGCTGCTCCTCGAGAAGGTGCCTCTGCTGCTCCTGTCGGCGTTCTCGTGCGTCGTTTCGCTGATGGCGCAGGAGGGGGCGATCAACACCTTGGGGGAAGCCCCGGTGTGGGTCCGGGTGGGGAATGCGCTGCTGGCGTACGCCGGTTATCTCGGGAAGACGGTCTGGCCCCGGGGGCTGGCGGTTTTCTACCCCCATCCGGCTTTTTCGGTTTCCCTTCCCCTGGCGGGAGCCGCCGCCTTGCTGCTCGTCATCGCGACGGTGGTTGCCGTTCGATATGCCCGCCGCTGTCCCTACCTGCCGGTGGGGTGGTTCTGGTTCCTGGGCACCCTTGTGCCCGTCATCGGGCTCGTGCAGGTGGGCGGACAGGCCATGGCGGACCGGTATGCGTACGTCCCGCTGGTCGGGATTTTCATGATTGCCGCGTGGGGGCTGGCCGACCTGAAGGAGCGCTGGGAGATCCCGTCCGTTTTGACCGCGACCGCGGCCGGCGGTTGCCTGGCGGCGCTGATGGCGTGCGCCTGGTTTCAGGTCGGATACTGGAGCGGCACGGATTCCTTGTTTTCCCGTGCCCTGGAAGTGACCTCCGGCAATTACTTCGCGCACGAGGCTTTGGGAAACAAGGCCGCCCGGGAGGAAAGGCTGGACGAGGCGCTCACTCATCTCCTCGAGGTGGTGCGCATCAAGCCCGATTCCCCCGAGACCTTCTTTAACATCGGGCGAATTCTCGAGCGCCAGGGGAAAAACGATGAGGCGATCGCCCGTTTCCGGGAAGCCCTGCGGCTCCGCCCGGGATACGGGGAGGCGCACAGCCGTTTGGGGGCGCTGCTGGCGGGGCAGGGAAATGTCGACGAGGGGATGGCCCACATCCAGGAGGCGCTTCGTATTCGCCCCGGGGATCCGGAGGCGAATTACACGATGGGGATGATCCTCGAGCGGCAGGGCAGGTCCGATGAGGCAAAGGGGCATTACAGGAAAGCCTTCGGACCGAAGTGAACCGCAGCGCAAGTGCTGTTTGCCCCTGTTTGCCCCTGT
Organism: Deltaproteobacteria bacterium; assembly: GCA_025357175.1. Lineage (GTDB taxonomy): Bacteria > Desulfobacterota > Deferrimicrobia > Deferrimicrobiales > Deferrimicrobiaceae > JANXPS01. The sequence continues at coordinate 2,884 of JANXPS010000122.1, forward strand.
TTGCCCCTTGACAGCGGCAAACGGCTGTAATAGATTGACAGGTCTCATTTTGAACGGTCAATGAATCCATGAAGGTGGGCGACATGAATCTCCTGCAGGAACTCGAACTGTCCAATCTGCGCACCGATTTCCCGGCGTTCAACGCCGGCGACACGGTCCGCGTTTACTCGCGCATCAAGGAAGGCGACAAGGAGCGGACGCAGTATTTCGATGGCATCGTCATCGGCTTCCACCGCAACGGCATCTCCTCGACCTTCAAGGTGCGGAAAGAATCCTACGGCGTCGGCGTCGAGCGAACCTACCCGATGCACTCCCCGCTGCTCGAAAAGATCGAGGTCAAGAAGCGGGGCGACGTCCGTCGCGCCAAGCTGTTCTTCCTGCGCGAAGTGTCGGGCAAGAAGGCGCGCATCAAGGAGAAGAAAGACTGGATCTCCAAGAAGAGCCTCAAGGTTCCTTCGCAGGGCGCAGCCACCCAGACGCTCGAGCCGGCAGCACCCGAAGCGACCGCCGAATAGCTCCACCCGCTTGGACGGCTTCGAGGCCCAGGCCCGCGCGAACGGATTTTTCGCGCCCGCCGGTGTCGACGAGGCTGGCAGGGGACCGCTGGCGGGTCCGGTCGTCGCCGCCGCAGTGATTCTCCCCGAGGGGTACGACCACCCAGCGATTCGCGATTCGAAGGCCCTTTCCCACCTTGCGCGGGAAAGGGCCTTTTCTTTCATCATCGCCGACGCGGTCGCCTATGCGATCGCCGAGGCCTCTCCCCTTGAAATAGACACCGTCAACATCCTGCAGGCGTCGCTTCTGGCGATGCGGCGCGCGGTCGAGAAACTCTCCGTCCCGGCCGATTTCCTGTACGTCGACGGGACGTTTCCCGTGCCGTGCTCCCTTCCTCAAACCCCGCTGGTCAGGGGCGACGCGCGCTGCCGGTCGGTCGCCGCCGCCTCGATCCTGGCCAAGGTGACGCGCGACGCGTCGATGGTCGAATTCGACCGGCTCTATCCCGGATACGGATTCGCCGGACACAAGGGCTATCCGACCAAAGCCCATTACGCGGCGATCCGGCGGCTCGGTCCCTGCCCGATCCACCGGACGACCTTTCGCGGCGTGCTCGAAAATGGCGATTGATCCGCGGCGGGCGGCGGGACGAGAGGCCGAGGGGGTGGCTGCGAGGCACCTCGAGTCGCTGGGAATGACCGTCGTCGGGCGAAACGTGCGTGCGGGCCGGGGGGAGATCGACCTGGTGGCGCGCGACGGCTCGACGCTCGTCTTCGTCGAGGTGCGATATCGCGAAAGCGACGCGTTCGGCCCGCCCGAGGACTCGGTCGGGGCGCTCAAGCGGCTGCGCGTGGTACGGGCGGCGAAAAGCTACCTGGCGGAGATCGGCCCGGCAGGCTGGAAAGAGGCGAGATTCGACGTGGTGGCGGTGGAAGGAAGCGGGGAAGCGCCCGTCATCCGGCACTTCCCCGCGGCGTTCGATGCGAAGGGAAAGGCGCTTTAGCCGCCCTATCCCGGCGGACTATCCGAAAAAGGTCGAGGCCAGCGCGTAGATTTCCGGATCGACGGTCTTGAGCTTGCCGGCGACCTCGGAGAGCGGGATCGCCACGATCTCGTTGCCGCGCAGCGCGGCCATCTTCCCGAATTCACCCCGCATGACCATTTCGGCTGCGAAGACGCCGTAGCGGGTGGCGAGCACCCGGTCGTGCGCGGTCGGGGTTCCGCCCCGCTGGGTGTGGCCCAGGACGACGCAGCGCGTCTCGAACTTGGTGCGATTTTCGATCTCGCGCGCCAGGATTTGCGAGACGCCTCCCAGCCGGATGTGCCCGAACTCGTCGAGGTCCTTCTTGGAGGCCTCGAGCCCGGAACCTTCGGTGAACTCGATTCCCTCGGCCACGACGACGACGCTGAAGCTCTTGCCTCGCGCGTGCCGCCTGCGGATGACGTCGCAAACCACTTCGATGTCGACCGGTCTTTCGGGAATGAGCGTGAGGTCGGCGCCGCCCGCAAGTCCCGCGAAGATGGCGATCCAGCCGACGTGGCGCCCCATGACCTCGACGAGCATGACCCGGTTGTGCGCCTCGGCGGTGGTGTGGATGCGGTCGATCGCCTCGGTCGCGATGCTGACGGCCGTGTCGAAGCCGAAGGTGAAGTCGGTGCCGAACAGGTCGTTGTCGATCGTCTTGGGCACGCCGACGACCGGCAGTCCCATCTCGGCGAAGCGGGCGGTGCAGCCCATCGTCCCCTCGCCGCCGATGACCACGAGCCCCTCGAGCCCCATCAGCCGGAAATTCTTGATCACGGTTTCGGCGCCGCCCGGGTTCTTGAACGGATTGCAGCGCGAGGTGCCGATGATGGTGCCGCCCAGATGCAGGATGCCGGAGGCCGTCTTCGAGTCGAGCTCGATATACGAATTGTCGAGCAGCCCCTGCCATCCGTTGCGGACGCCGACGACCTGCGAACCGCTCTTGTGCGCCTTGCGGACCACCGCCCGGATGACCGCGTTAAGCCCGGGGCAGTCGCCCCCTCCCGTCAACACGCCGATCTTCATGCACTGCTCCCTTCGAGACGAAAAGCGTTTAATTACTGGTCGGCATCCGGGCCCTGAAAATTCACTGGAATTATCGCACAGGAACGGCTCCGGGAGGCGTCCCAACCGCTGGAAGGCGGCCGGAAGTTGTGGTAATTTGAAGCGTTTACAATCCACGCGACATGAAAGGGGAAGGGAGTGTCCGTCCCGACCAAGGAAACCCTCGTGCTGCTTTCGGGAAACGAGGCCATCGCGCGCGGCGCATTCGAAGCCGGCGTCAAGGTCGCCTCCGCTTATCCGGGCACGCCAAGCACCGAAATACTCGAGAATTTCGCAAAATATGAAGGTGTCTACGCCGAGTGGGCGCCCAACGAAAAGGTGTCGGTCGAGGTGGCGATCGGCGCCTCGATGGCGGGCGTCCGGGCGCTTTCCACGATGAAGCACGTCGGCGTCAACGTGGCCGCCGACCCGATCTTCACCGCATCCTATACCGGCGTCCGGGGCGGGTTGGTCATCGTCGCGGCCGACGACCCCGAGATGCACTCCTCCCAGAACGAGCAGGACAGCCGGCACTACGCCGTCGCAGCCAAGATCCCGATGCTCGAGCCGTCCGATTCGGCCGAGGCGCGCGAATTCACGCTGCTGGCCTACGATCTCTCCGAAAAATACGACACGCCGTTCTTCCTTCGTTCCACGACGCGCATCGCCCATGCGAAGGGGGCCGTGCGGATCGGCGATCCCGTCGTTCCGCCCGTCGAGCCGGGCATCGTCCGGGACGCGGCCAAGTGGGTGATGCTGCCGGTCAACGCCCGGCGGCGCCACGTCCTGGTCGAGGAACGCACCCGTGCGCTGGTCGAATACGCCGAAACGTCGGGCATCAACCGGATCGAACCGGGAAGCCGGGCGCTGGGCATCGTCACCAGCGGCGTTTCCTACCAGTACGTCAAGGAGGCGTTTCCCGAGGCGTCGGTGCTCAAGCTGGGGATGGCCTGGCCGATGCCCGAAAAGATGATCCTCGACTTCGCGGCCGGCGTCGACCGGCTTGTCGTCGTTGAGGAGCTCGACCCGCACATCGAGACGCATGTCAAGGCGCTCGGCCTGAAGGCGCAGGGGAAGGAGCTCATCCCGATCTGCGGCGAACTCGATCCCCGGATCGTCCGCGAGGGGATCACCGGGGAAAGGGGATCCGCGCATTCCCCCGAAAGAGTGCCCAACCGCCCGCCCAACCTGTGTCCGGGCTGCCCGCACCGGGGGCTGTTCTTCGTGCTCAACAAGCTGAAGGCGATCGTTTCGGGCGACATCGGCTGCTACACGCTGGCGGCGCTTCCCCCCCTCTCGGCAATGGACCTGTGCGTCTGCATGGGCGCATCCGTGGGCGCGGCGCACGGCATCGAGAAGGCGCTGGGCAAGGGGGCGCACGGCCAGGTCGTAGCGGTCATCGGCGACTCGACCTTTCTGCACTCCGGCATCACCGGCCTGATCGACATCGTCTACAACCGGGGCAATTCCACGGTCATCATCCTCGACAACGGCATCACCGCGATGACCGGCGCACAGGAAAACCCGTCGACCGGCAAGACGCTGCAGGGCAAGCCCACGCACCGGATCGACTTCGTTGCGCTGTGCCGGGCGATCGGCGTCGCGCACGTCTATCCGGTCGATCCCCACGACATGGAGGCCACCGAAGTCGTGCTCAAGCGCGAAATGGCGCGCGAGGCGCCGTCGGTCGTCATTACGCAGGCGTTGTGCGCGCTTTTGCCCGAACACCGCAGGGCCGAGCGGCCGGTCTACGAAGTTTCGCCAGCGGCTTGCGTCGGATGCAAGGCGTGCTCGAAGCTGGGCTGCCCGGCGATCGAGTGGGTGCCGTACACCCCCGAGGACGCCGCTCTGGCGGGCAAGAAGCCGGCCCAGAAGGGCGTGACGCGGATCAACCCGCTGCTGTGCGACGGCTGCGGCCAATGCCCACCCCTGTGCAAATTCAATGCGATCCTGAGGAAGAGCCAGTGACCATGCAGAGCGGAAACATCTTCCTGGCGGGCGTCGGCGGGCAGGGGACGCTGCTTGCGTCCGAACTGTTGTCCGAGGCGTTCCTGCTGTCCGGCTACGACGTCAAGAAGAGCGAGGTGCACGGCATGGCGCAGCGGGGCGGCGCCGTGACCACGCACATCCGGTTCGGCCCGAAAGTATACTCGCCGCTCATCGAGCCGGGCTCCGCCGGCCTGCTCATCGCCTTCGAAAAGATGGAGGCGCTCCGCTTCGTCCATTACCTGTCGCCCGACGGCGTCGTGATCGCCAACACGCAGGAGATCCAGCCCCCTTCCGTGCTGCGGGGACTCGAACTCTATCCCGGCGACATCGAGACGCGGCTGCGCGCCGCAGCCGGACGGGTGTTCCTGGTCGATGCGCTTTCGTCGGCGCTGGCCTTGAAGGAAGTCCGGGCGGTCAACGTCGTGATGGTGGGGGCTGCGTCGCACTTCCTGCCGCTCCCCGCACAGGCCTACGAGGACGCGTTGAAGCTCCGGCTTCCGGCGAAGATCCTCGACGTGAACGTCGCCGCATTCCGGGCCGGGCGCGAACTGCTGGCTTCCACAGGAGGGGTCGCATGATCTGGAACGACGAGTTCGAGACGTTGCCGCGCGAGGCGCTCGAGGCGCTGCAGCTCAAGCGGATGCGGGACATGGTCGACCGCGTCTTCGCCACGGTGCCGTTCTACCGGGCGAAGCTGTCCGATGCGGGCTACGCGCCCGGGTCGATCCGGACGCTCGCCGATCTCGCGTCGCTTCCGTTCACCACCAAGGAAGACCTTCGCGTCACCTACCCGTTCGGCCTGTTCGCCGAGCCGATGGAACGTGTCGTCCGCATCCACGCCTCCTCGGGCACGACCGGCAAACCGGTCGTCGTCGGCTACACCAAGAAGGACATCGACACCTGGTCCGAGCTGATGGCGCGCACGCTGTCGTGCGGCCACGCGACCCACAGGGACGTCATCCAGATCGCCTACGGCTACGGGCTGTTCACGGGCGGCCTGGGGGCCCACTACGGCGCCGAGAAGCTCGGCGGAACCGTCATCCCGATGTCGGGAGGCAACAACAAGCGGCAGATCATGCTCATGCAGGATTTCCGCTCGACCGTGCTGATGTCCACGCCTTCCTACGCGCTCAACCTGGCCGAGATCATGGGCGAGGAAGGGGTAGACCCCGAAACGCTCGCCCTGCGGGTCGGCTTCTTCGGTGCCGAGCCGTGGAGCGAGGCGATGCGCGCCGAGATCGAGAAGAAGCTCAAGATCGACGCGATCGACATCTACGGGCTCTCCGAGGTGATGGGCCCCGGCGTCGCTTCCGAGTGCCTCGAGGAAAAGCACGGCCTCCACGTGTTCGAGGACCACTTCATCCCCGAGATCATCGACCCGTCGACCGGCGGCGTGCTCCCGTGGGGCGAGACGGGCGAACTGGTCTTCACCACGATCACCAAGGAAGCGTTCCCGGTGATTCGCTATCGCACGCGCGACATCTCGCGGCTGATCCCCGAGCCGTGCCGCTGCGGCCGCACCCATGTGCGAATGGAGCGCGTATCGGGACGGACCGACGACATGCTCATCATCCGAGGCGTCAATGTTTTTCCGTCGCAGATCGAGTCGGTCCTGATGGCGGTCGAGGGTGTCGAGCCGCACTACCAGCTGATCGTCTGGCGTGAGGAATCGCTCGACGTCCTCGAGGTGCAGGTCGAGGTCGAGGAGGCGATCTTCTCCGACAAGATCAAGACGCTCGAGGGGCTGTCCCGGCGCGTCGAGCGCACGATCAAGGACCTGCTCGGCGTCTCGTGCAAGGTCAAGCTCGTCGAGCCCAAGTCGATCCAGCGCAGCGAAGGCAAGGCCAAGCGCGTGATCGACAACCGCAAGCTGTAACGCGCGGGGGAGGGATCGTCGCCGGCAAGCCGGCCCGCTCCGCGTCTCGGGGCATCCCCTTCCGGGGGACACCCCGAGCCGCTGCGCCGGCCGGGATGTGCGACGACCATGACGCGCGCTCGACGGTAACTGCGAGTTGAAGTTCGACTGCCCGGCGCCATCTTCTCTCGGGGTTTGAATCGGGAGGGCCCACGCTTCCCCGGCGTACGCCTAAGCGGGGGTCTCTGGACGGGGGCCTATGCCCCGAACGGGTGTAGGCGCCAAGGATGGCGCCGTGAGGGGTATGGAGTCGCAGGGAGGGCAGGGATGCCCGAGCAAGACGTCCCCCGGGAAGAGAGCCCCCGCGTGGCGCTAGCCGGGAAGCTTTCGGCCGACCCAATGCGAAAGCCGGCAGCCGCTCCGCCTCCCGGATTCCGCATCCGTGGCGCGCGACCCCGGATGCCTGCTGCTTCCGTAGCGCAGGGGACGAGCTGGACGCACCGAGGCTCATGCTCCCCGGCGTACGCCTAAGCGGGGGTCTCTGGACGGGGGCCTATGCCCCGAGCGGCTGTAGCCGCCAGGGATGGCGGCGCGAGGGGTATGGAGTCGCAGGGAGGGCAGGGATGCCCTAGCAAGACGTCCCCCGGGAAGAGAGCCCCCGCGTGGCGCTAGCCGGGAAGCTTTCGGCCGACCAAAGGAGATCCCCGGAGACCCCTGAATCGCCGGGTTATAAGGCTGCAACTTTTGGACGAATAACGGAGGTGGCGCGATGAAGGTCGAGCAGATATCGATATTCCTCGAGAACAAGTCGGGACGGCTGGCCGAGGTGACGGCGACGCTGGCTGCCGCGGGCATCAACATCCGGGCGCTGTCGCTGGCCGACACGGCCGACTTCGGCATCCTGCGCCTGATCGTCAACGATTCGGCGAAGGCGCGCGACGTGCTCAAGGCGGGCGGCTTCACCGTAGGAAAGAACGAGGTGGTCGCGCTCGAGGTGCCCGACAATCCCGGCGGTCTCTCCGGGATCCTCAGGCTGCTCGACGGGGCGGGGATCAACGTCGAATACATGTACGCATTCGTCCAGCGGTCGGGCGACAACGCGATCATCATCTTCCGCTTCGACGAGATCGACAAGGCGATCGAGACGCTTACAAAGGCGGGCATCCGGGTCCTCAAGGGCGAGGAAGTCTACGCACTTTAACCATCGAGATGCACGGGGGGACGGCGTTCGCGAACGAGCCGATCAGGATCGGGGCGGTTTTCTCGGTCACGGGGCCTGCCGCGTTCCTGGGCGAGCCCGAGCGCAACACGGCCAAGATGATGGAAGAGGAGATCAACAAGGCCGGCGGCCTGCTGGGGCGCAAGGTCGAGGTCGTCGTCTACGACGACGAGAGCGACGCGACCAAGGCGGTCACCGCCGTCGACCGGCTGATCAAGAAGGACAAGGTGGTCGCGATCATCGGGCCCAGCACCTCGGGCAACACGCTGGCGATCATCCCGAAGGTCGAGGAGGCGAAGATTCCTCTGATCTCGTGCGCGGCCGCCAAGAAGATCAACCTGCCGGTCAAGCGATACGTGTTCAAGACGGCGCAGAGCGACGCGATCTTCGTCAAGAAGATCTACCAGCATGCGAAGAAGAACGGCTGGACGAAGGTGGCGTTGCTGTCCGCTTCGGATGCCTACGGTTCAGCGGGGCGCGAAGACCTCAAGGAACTCGCGGGGCAGTTCGGCATCACGGTCGTGGGCGACGAGGTTTTCGGACCGAAAGACACCGACATGACGGCCCAGCTGACCAAGATCAAGGGGACGGCGGCACAGGCGATCGTCTGCTGGGGCACCAACCCGGGTCCCGCGGTCATCGCGCGCAACCGGGCGCAGCTCGGCATCAAGACGCCGCTTTACATGAGCCAGGGCGTCGCCTCCAAAAAGTTCATCGAACTGGCGGGAAAGGAAAACTCGGAAGGGATCTTCCTGCCCGCGGGCCGTCTGCTCGTCGAGGACCAGGTCGACCCGAAGCACCCGCAAAAGAAGGTGCTCGCGGGGTACATCAAGGATTACGAAGGCAAGTTCAAGGGAGGCGTCTCGGCTTTCGGCGGGCATGCGTTCGATGCGATGAAACTGATCGAGCTGGCGATCCGCAACGGCAAATCCGCGGAACCGGAAGCGATCCGGGATCACATCGAGAAGATCCGCGGCTTGTGGGGCGCGGGCGGCGAGTTCAACCTGTCGCCGGCCGACCACAGCGGGCTGACCGAGGACTCGATGGTGATGGTCAAGATCGTCAAGGGAGACTGGGATCTGATCAAGTAGCCGGCATTTCCGGCAGGGAAGGGAGATGGAGATGGAGGGGATGAAACTGTTTTCGGCGGCGCTGCTGGGGGGCGCGCTGCTGCTCGGGGGTGGCGCTTTCGCGGCCGAACCGATCAGGATCGGCGCGATCTTCTCGGTGACGGGACCGGCGGCGTTTCTCGGCGAGCCCGAGCGCAACACGGCCAAGATGCTCGAGGATGAGATCAACAAGGGCGGCGGGCTGCTCGGCCGCAAGATCGAGGTCGTGGTCTACGACGACGAGAGCGACCCCACCAAGGCGGTGACCGCGGTCGACCGGCTGATCAAGAAGGACAAGGTCGTCGCGATCATCGGGCCCAGCACGACGGGCAGCACGCTGGCGATCGCGCCCAAGGTCGAAGAGGGGAAGGTCCCGCTGGTTTCCTGCGCGGCGGCGATCGACATCGTCTCGCCGGTCCGCAGGTTCGTGTTCAAGACGCCGCAGAGCGACGTGCTCGCGGTGAAGCAGATCTATCGCCACGCGAAAAAGAACGGCATCTCCAAGGTCGCGATCCTGACGGCGTCCGACGCGTTCGGCTCGGCGGGCCGCAAGGAGCTCAAGGAGCTGGCCGAGAAGTCCGGGGTCGCGGTCGTCGCCGACGAGGTGTTCGGGCCCAAGGACACCGACATGAACGCCCAGCTCACCAAGATCAAGGGGACGGCGGCGCAGGCGATCGTCTGCTGGGGCACAAACCCCGGTCCGGCCGTCATCGCGCGCAACCGCAAGCAGCTTGGCATCTCGATGCCGCTCTACATGAGCCACGGCGTGGCCTCCAACAAGTTCATCGAGCTGGCGGGCAAGGAAAACGCCGAGGGAATCCTGCTTCCCGCGGGTCGGCTGATCGTCGACGAGCAGGTGGCCGAGAAGCACCCGCAGAAAAAGCTGCTCACGAAATACGCGAAGGAATACGAGGCGCGCTTCAAGACTCCCGTGTCCTCGTTCGGCGGCTACGCCTTCGACGCGCTGTCGCTGGTGGCGCAGGCCATCAAGTCCGGCAAGTCGGCCGAGCCGGCCGCGATCCGCGATTCGCTCGAAAAAACGAAAGGATTCTGGGCAACGACCGGCGAGTTCACTTTCACGCCCTCGGATCACAACGGACTGACGGAAGACGCGTTCGTGATGGTCAGGATCACCAAGGGCGGTTGGGAGATGCTCAAGTAGGTGCCATTCTCCTCGTTCCTGCAATTCATCGTTTCCGGGGTAACCGTGGGCGCCACGTACGGGCTCACGGCCCTCGGGTTCACGATGATCTTCAACACCACCGGCATCATCAATTTCGCCCAGGGCGAGTTCGTCATGCTGGGCGGAATGCTGGCGGTGTTTTCCATGAAATGGGGAGGGCTGCCGCTGCCCGTTGCGGTTCCCCTCTCCGTGTTGCTCGTGACCGCCATGGGCGTGGGGGTGGACCGGCTGACCATCCGTCCGATGCGCGGCAAGCCCGCCGTGTCGCTCGTCATCGTGACGATCGGCGTATCGATTCTGCTGCGCGGGGGGGCGATGCTGATCTTCGGCAAGGATACGCACGCCCTGCCGCCCTTTTCCGAAGGGGCTGCGATCCCGCTCGGCGGCGCGTCGCTGCTGCCGCAAAGCATCTGGGTCGTCGGCATCACCCTGGCGGTGCTGGTCGCCATGAAGGTTTTCTTCGACCGGACGATCACCGGCAAGGCGATGCTCGCATGCGCGTGCGACCGGAAGGCCGCCTCGCTCATGGGCATCAACGTCGACGTGATGGTGACCGTGTCGTTCGCGTTTTCCGCACTCGTGGGGGCGCTCGGCGGGGTGATCCTGGCGCCGATCACCCTGACGGCCTACGACGTCGGCATCCTGTTGGGTCTCAAGGGATTTGCGGCCTGCATCCTCGGCGGGCTCGGAAACCCGTTCGGCGCGGTGGCGGGCGGCCTGATCATCGGTGTCCTCGAATCGCTCGGCGCGGGCTTTCTCTCCTCGGGCTATAAGGACGCGATCGCGTTCGTCATCCTGCTGGCGCTTCTGTTCCTGCGCCCCTCGGGCCTGTTCGGCAAGGCGTCGGCGGACCGGGTTTAGGGATAAATATGTCGTCCAACCGGGGAAAAGGCTCCGCTGCGGGGCTGGCGGCGTTCGCGGCGATCATCGCGGCCGCACCTTTCCTTCTGCCCGATTACTACCAGTCGGTGCTGATCGTCGCCGGCCTGTTCGCCATCCTGTCGATGGGGCTCAACCTTTTGATGGGCTACGCCGGCCAGATATCGCTCGGCCACGCTGCGTTCTACGGCCTGTCGGCCTACGCGAGCGGCATCCTGACCACGACTTTCCACTGGCCCGTGCCGGCCGGAATCGCGGCGGGGGTGGTGCTGTCGGGCGTCACGGCCGCGCTGATCGGGATTCCCACGCTCAAGCTCAAGGGGCACTACCTCGCGATGGGCACGCTGGGCTTCGGCGTCATCGTCTACATCGTCTTCAACGAGGCGGTCGGCCTGACGGCCGGTCCGTCCGGCCTGACGGGGATTCCGCGCCTGTCCGCCTTCGGGAAAACCTTCTCGACCGACCGGGAATATTATTTCGTCGTCTGGGGGACGGCTTTCGTCCTGTTCGTCCTCGCGCGGAACCTCGTGCGGTCCCGCATGGGGCGGGCGCTCCGGGCAATCCATACCAGCGAGTCCGCGGCATCGGTCCTCGGCATCGACGTGGCCCGCTACAAGGCCTTCGTCTTCGTCCTCTCAGCGGTCTACGCGGGCATCGCGGGCGCGCTGTATGCCCACTTCGTCACATTCGTCTCGCCGGGTTCGTTCAGTTTTCACGCCTCCATCCAGATCGTGACCATGGTCGTGCTGGGCGGCATGGCTTCCCTGTGGGGAGCGGTCGCGGGGGCGGTCTTCCTGACGGTCCTCCCCGAGTGGCTTCGGGCGATCGAGGATTACGACATCCTCGTCTACGGCGCGATCCTCGTCCTGACGATGCGCTTTCTTCCCGGGGGGTTGGCCGAGGGGGCCGAGCGCGCCCGTGGCACCCTGGTTTCGGCGTTTCGCCGCAAGAGTCCGGCCTCCGCCGCTGCCGCATCCGGCGCGGAGGGGAGGAAGCCGTGAGCGGCAGCGAACCCTTTTTCGCCGGCGAGGGGATCACGCTGCGTTTCGGGGGCGTTACCGCATTGCGCGACGTCGCATTTTCCGTGTCCAAAGGCACGGTCCACGCCATGATCGGGCCGAACGGGGCGGGCAAGACGTCTCTGTTCAACGTCATCACGGGCCTTTACGAACCCGACGCGGGCGCGATCCGGTTCTCGGGAAAATCGCTGACGGGGCTGCCGCCCCACGCGGTCGCCCAGTCGGGAATCGTCCGCACGTTCCAGAATCTCGAGATCTTCACCAACATGAGCGTGCTGGAAAACGTGGTGACGGGGGCGCACCTGTCGGTGAAATACGGCCCGCTCGACTTCTTCCTGCGCACCCCCCGCTATTTTCGCGAGGAGCGGCGACTTCGCGAGGAGGCGCGGGCCGAGCTGTCGTTCGTCGGGCTTGATGCGGACGTCTCCCTTCCGGCCGCGCAACTTCCATTCGGGTCGCAGCGCATGCTCGAGATCGCGCGGGCGCTGGCGGCCCACCCGCGCCTGCTGCTGCTCGACGAGCCGGCGGCGGGACTCAATATCCGCGAAACCTCCGCGCTCGGGGAACTGATCCGGAGGATCGTGGCGCGAGGCGTGACGGTGGTCATGGTCGAACACGACATGGCGCTCGTCATGGACATTTCCGATCGCGTCACCGTGCTCAATTACGGCGAGGTGCTGGCGGACGGCACGCCGGCCGAGGTGCAGCGAAACCCCGCGGTGGTCGCGGCCTACCTGGGCGAGGAGGCCTGATGCTGCGGGTCAAGAATCTCCAGGTTTTCTACGGGATGATCCACGCGCTCCGGTCGGTCTCGGTCCACGTCAAGGAAAAGGAAATCGTGGCGCTGATCGGCGGAAACGGGGCCGGCAAGACCACGCTCCTAACCGCTGTCTCGGGTCTTGTCCGGACGACCTCGGGCGAGGTCCTGCTCGACGGGGGCGATGTCACGAAAGAGAAGGCCGACCGGATCGTCAGGCGGGGGATCGCCCACGTCCCCGAAGGGCGGCACGTATTCAAGCCGTTGTCCGTCGAGGACAACCTTCTGCTCGGCGCCTACCACCGTTTCACCTGGCGGACGGCGTCCGTGATCCGCGGTGAGATCGAGGAGATCTACACGCTGTTCCCGGTCCTGGGCGAACGGCGGAAGCAGCCGGCCGGAACGCTTTCGGGCGGGGAGCAGCAGATGCTCGTCATCGGGCGCGCGCTGTTGTCGCACCCCAAGGTGCTGCTGCTCGACGAGCCGTCGATGGGGCTGGCGCCCAAGGTGATCCGCGAGATATTCGAGCACGTCGCGCGTTTGCGGGCCGACCGGGGAATGACCATCCTGCTTGTCGAGCAGAACGCGCGCGCCGCGTTGTCGATCGCCGACCGCGGCTACGTGCTCGAAACGGGCCGCATCGTGCTACAGGGCAGCTCCGAGGAACTGCTCGCCAACCGCGACGTCCAGCGCGCGTATCTCGGCCGGGAAGCATAAAGTGGGAGGGCAACCGATGTACTGGGAACCGGATTTTGAATGCATGGCGCGTGAAGAGCTCGAGCAACTCCAGCTCGAGCGCCTGCAGGCGACGCTCAACCGCGTCTATGCGCACGTGCCGTTCTACCGGAAGGCGTTCGATGCGGCCGGGATCGCGCCCGAGGACATCCGGTCGCTTTCCGACCTGGCGAAACTGCCGTTCACGGCCAAGGACGACCTCCGGGAAAACTATCCCTACGGCCTCTTCGCGGTGCCGTTGCGCGAGGTGGTGCGCATCCACGCGTCTTCGGGCACGACCGGCAGCGCCACCGTCGTTGGGTATACGCGCAACGACATCAAGACCTGGAGCAATTGCGTCGGTCGTATCCTGACGATGGGAGGCGCCGGCAAGGAAGACGTCATCCAGATCGCCTTCGGCTACGGGCTGTTCACCGGCGGTTTCGGCCTGCACTACGGCGCGGAACGGATCGGTGCGTCGGTCATCCCGGTGTCCAGCGGCAACACGGCGCGGCAGATCAAGATCATGCGGGACTTCAAGAGCACGGCGCTCGTTTCCACGCCGTCCTACGCGATGCTGATCGCGGACACGATCCGCGACATGGGGATTCCGCGCGCGGAACTGTCGCTCAAGTACGGCTTCTTCGGCGGCGAACCCTGGTCCGAGCGGATGCGGCAGGAAATCCAGGAAAAACTCGGCATCGTCGCGACGGACAACTACGGCCTGTCCGAGGTGATGGGGCCGGGCGTGGCGGGCGAGTGCCTCGAACGCAACGGGCAGCATTTCAACGAAGACCATTTCTTCGTCGAGGTGATCGATCCCGCGACGCTTGCGCCCGTGGCGCCGGGCGAGACGGGAGAGCTCGTCATCACCACGCTGACGAAGGAAGCATTCCCGATGATCCGGTACCGGACGCGCGACCTCACGCGGCTTCTGCCCGACGGGTGCCCGTGCGGGCGCACCGGCCGGCGGATGGCGCGCATCTCGGGCCGGACCGACGAAATGCTCATCATCCGCGGCGTCAACGTGTATCCGTCGCAGATCGAAGCGGTCCTCTTCGAGATGGAGGGCATCGAGCCCCATTACCAGATCGTCGTGGACCGAAAGGGGGCGATGGACGAGGTCACCGTCCGGGTCGAAGTGTCCGAATCGATCTTCTTCGACCAGATGCGGCGCCAGAAGGAAATGGTCGAGAAGATCCAGAAGCGGATCGCGCACGAGTTGGGGATCAGCGCCGACGTCAAGCTGGTCGAGCGCAAGTCGCTCGAGCGGTTCGAAGGCAAGGCAACCCGCGTCATCGATAACAGAAAACTGTAGGGTCCGGGACCGCTACGGTTTCCCTTGGAGGGTGAATATGGCTCTGGGAACGCTCTACATCGTCGCAACGCCGCTCGGCAATCTCGAGGACATCACGTTCCGGGCGCTCCGGGTGCTCAAGGAAGTCTCCGTGGTTGCCTGCGAGGATACGCGCCGCACGGTCAAGTTGCTCAACAAGTACGAGATCAGGACCCCCCTCGCCATCTACCACGACTACAACAAGCAGCGCGCCAGCCTCGGCATCCTGAGGCGACTGCGGGACGGCGAAAACGTGGCGCTGGTTTCCGACGCCGGAACACCGGCGATTTCCGATCCCGGCTACGAACTGGTGCGCGACGCGATCACCGAAGGGGTGCACATCGAGGTGATCCCGGGCCCGTCGGCGCTCATCTCCGCGCTCGTCGTGTCCGGGCTGCCGACCGACCACTTCACTTTCGAGGGATTCCTTCCCAACCGGAAGGAGAAGCGGCGCAAGGCGCTCTCGGCGCTCGCGGAGGAAACGCGCACGATGATCTTCTACGAGTCTCCGAATCGTATCGCGGCGTTCCTGTCCGAGGCGGCCGGGATCATGGGCGACCGGCGCGCATGCGTGGTCCGGGAACTGACGAAAATCCACGAGGAGATCCTGCGCGGGACGCTCCCCGAGCTCGCGGCCCAAATGGGCGCGCGGGAATCGGTGCTGGGCGAGGTCACGCTGGTCGTCGCGGGTGCGTCGAAGACGATCGAGTTGTCGGTCGAGGACATCGTCGAGGCGGCGCTCCAGGATGCCTCCGGCTCTTCGCGCGACCTGGCCCGGGAGATATCGGAACGGACCGGACTGTCGAGGAAGGAAGTCTACGCCGAGGTCATGAAGCAGCGATCCCAGAAGGGTGCGGAGCCCGCCTCCGAAACGTAGCGCCGCAGGGAAACGGCGAAGCCGGGGACATTCATAGTTCTCTTCGGGGGGGGGATGGAGACAATCGCTCCCGGAGCACGTTGTCGGTATCAGGCAGGATGGGCGTCAGCTCGAGGGCACGCTCGTACAGGGGACGTGCCTGCGTCGCCATGCCCGCAAGTTCGAAGATGCGCCCCTTGGCCAAAAGCGCTTCCGCTTTCCCTTCGGTCGTTCTCGCAATCCCCTCGAACATCGCCACGGCGGCCTGGACCGCTCCCGAACGGGCCTTGAACTCGGCCAGGTCAAGACGAAGTCCGAGGTCGTCGGGGCTCAAACGCAGCGCTTCCTTGAAATGGGCGCCGCCCTCCTCCGTATTCCCTTTCGCTTCCAGGAGGCGCGCCAGGCCGATGTGCATCGACGCCCTTGAAGGATCGGTTTCAAGGCCCTCCCGATACCGGTTGATCGCTTCGTCCACCCGGCCAAGCCGGGCCAGGGAAACCGCCAATCCTTCAAGGGCATTCGCCCGCTCGGACGGCTTCATGTCCGGCACTTCCAGGACCTGCAGGTATTCCGGTGCCGCCTCCTGGAAGCGCTGTGCCGAAAGCAGTGCATTGGCCAGCCAGAGGCGGGTCAGGAAGAAGCGGGAATCCGCCTGCAGAAATCTTTGGGCCTGTTCAATGGCGCCGTCCCTGTTTCCCATCCGGTCCATGATCGCCAGGCACTGCTGCTGGATCAGGATGCCTCCCGATTTCGGGGACGTCGCAAAGGGCAACAGCCTGTCGTTCTGCTCCTTTGCAGTCGCGATATCCCCCGAATTGAGCAATTCCGTGGCGTACAGCGCCAGATACATGGGGTCGTTTCCGGAATGAACGACCCCATGCCTGAACAACGTCGCTCCGTCCTTCCAATATGACATCTGGTGCATCGAGAGAAGGGTCAGCGTGCCGAGCAGGAGGACGCCCGCCCCCTGGAGCAGGCTTCGGAACCGGTGCGATGCCGGGAGGCCGGCCATCGCCCAGACGAATGCGATCGCAAGGCCGATATGGGGAATGTAGGTGAACCGGTCGGACAGCCACTGGCTCCCGAGGGGGCCGAATACGCCGCTCACCGGCAGGAGCGCAACCAGGTACCAGCCCGATCCAGCGGCAAGAGCGGGGACCCGGCCGGAATATCGGAGGATGACAGCGGTTGCCAGGACGGCCCCGGCAAGGGCGGGAACGAGCGTGCCGTTGAACTGCTGCCACGGCGTTGCCCAGAACCGGATCGCAAGGTCCGCTGGAAAGAAGGTCTGATAGAGGTAGAAAAAGTCGGAGGAGAGGGAGTGCTCGATCCGCGCGGTCAAGGTGATGCCGTCCTGAATCGCCCTGTTGGCCTGATGGAAGGAAATGGTCATCAGGGACAGCAGCCCTGCAAGAAGAAAAAGCGGCGTTTTTTCGAGTGCCAGTCCCGGAAACCTGTTCAACGGGGAGCGGCCGTCTTCCGTTTGCCGGAATCTCCCCAGCGGCCAATAATCCAGAAGGAGAAGCAGCAGGGGGAGCGTGGCGACGATCGGTTTCGACAGGAGTCCGAGCAGGAAAAAAGCGGTGACCGCGCCGAGCCATCTCCACCGTCCGGTCCGGACGAAACGCAGGTGACTGGCGATCGAGAGCAGCAGGAAC
>JANXPS010000140.1 GCA_025357175.1 Deltaproteobacteria bacterium
GTGACAAAGAACCGCCCAGCCAACTTCCCCCGTACGACCTACTTCCCCAAAACATCCGTTGCAGCAAAGACAACGCATCGCAAACCCGCGGTGCGTCTGCCGATCCGCAGATCAAAATAGACAAACGAAACGGGAATCCGAAAATCAGGGGTGGGTCAGTTCAGGAGAGCGTAAACGGGTCAGTTTTGGTGAGCGACGAGGCGAAATGGCCCATAATGGGGGAAAAAGGTAGGGGGTGCCCATGTCGACGGTCGTAATCTCTTCGAAGGGACAGATCACGCTTCCCGCTCGGTTCCGGCGGGAGCTGGGTCTTTCCGTGCATTCCCGGGTCTCGATCGAGACCGAAGGCAACGCCATCGTGATCCGGCCGACGGCCGACTTCTTCGAACTCGAAGGCTTTCTCGGGAGGGCGCGGTCGCCGGAGGACGAGAAGGAGGGCGCGCGGCGCGTGGCCGGTGCGCGATCGGGTGGTCGCTCGTGAAAACGGTATTCGTCGACGCGAACGTCTTCCTGCGCTTCTTCACGAAGGACGAACAGGGACAGCACGACAAGGCCGCCGCCCTGTTCCGGAAGGCCGCGGCGGAGCGGGTGCAGCTCGTGACCGGCCCCCCGGTGCTGTTCGAGATCGCCTGGACGCTGCGCTCCACGTACCGGGTCGACAACGCGAAGATCCTCGACGTCCTCCAGAGGTTGGCCGCGCTGCCGGGGCTCCGCTTGGCGGATCCGGATACGGTCGACGAGGCGCTGTCCGTCGCGAAACGCACGGGGCAGGAGTTCGCCGATGCGTACATCCACGCCGCGGCGCTCAGGGGGAAGGCCGACGCGGTCGCCACCTTCAACCGGAAGCACTTCGAGAAGATGGGGACGGCGCTTTACGCGCTGTGAGCCCGGGGCACAGACCATGCGCTTTTTGTGGCCGGCGCGGTCGGCGGGGTGGACTGGCAAGGGAGTAAACGCCCCTCACCACTCGCCCCGAAGCTTCCGCTGCGCCGCCAGCGCGTCGCCCTTCCAGGAGAGCCTGCCGCACAGGTCGGAGAAGTCGTACCGCCTCCCGCCGGGCGCCGCGGGCAGGACGACGGTCAGCCGCGTGTGCTCCGGCAGGTCGACCTTCCCCTCCGGTCTTCCTCCGGTCCGCGCTCGATCGAGCGTGGCATCCCAGGTAGATCGATCTCTTCCTCCGGGACGAAGACGCCGCCCTCATGGCGGATGAAACTACCGTGATCCCGCGCCACTCGCGGGAAAAACCAGGCCGGCACCGCCAGGGAGCCATCCCCGCGGTACCGGCCGTTTCCGTGTTACCGCCTCGCGGCGTACGTCTTCCCGCCCGCTATCCAGGAGATCGTGCCGTGCGAGACGCGAGGCTTCTGCTCGGAGATGTCGTTGTTCGTCAGCCGGACGACCGCCGGAGACGCCGCCAGCAGGTCGTAGTAGAAGATCTCGTTCCCGGTGACGCCGGTTGCACCAGTCTTCGAACCGGTGGACATCAAGGCCATCCGCGCCGGGCTGAAGAAGTCGCAGGAGGAGTTCGCCCTGATGATCGGCGTGAGCGTCGCGACGTTGCTGAACTGGGAGCAGGGCCGTCGCAGCCCGGAAGGGCCGGCACGCGCGCTCTTACAGGTGGCCGCCGAGAATCCGAAGGCGGTGGTCGACGCGCTCTGGAAAAAAGGAGCGGCCTAGCCGTTCTCTCCGGTCCTCCTCCGGCGCCCATCGGCCATTCCTGTCATTGCCCGGTGATATCGGTGCCGTAGATCCGGATGCGGTCCTTTTCCTCGATGAAAAGGATCGTCTGGTGGTAACGGCGTCCCTCGAACTCACGGATCCGGGACGCTTGCCGTGCTTCCCCCCTCCGGATGGCGTCCATCTCCCGGCCCGGTACAGGGGTAGATCTC
Organism: Deltaproteobacteria bacterium; assembly: GCA_025357175.1. Classification (GTDB taxonomy): domain Bacteria; phylum Desulfobacterota; class Deferrimicrobia; order Deferrimicrobiales; family Deferrimicrobiaceae; genus JANXPS01. The sequence continues at coordinate 1,890 of JANXPS010000140.1, forward strand.
TCATCTCGACGGGCGTCACGCCGTCGACCCGGTATACCCCCTCCACCTGCGCGAGATTGTCGACTCGATGCTGTGCCCCGATGTCGGCCGTATGTTCCATCATCTCCAGCCCGACCCGGTTCGCCGAGATTCTCCCGGAAGAACCGGTTCACGAAGTAGCCCTGCCCGTCCAGCGTCTGGAGCAGGACGAATCCCGGGAATCCCTCGACGAACGGATGGATTCGCCGGAAGTAGCCCCATCGTCTTCGGCCCCCTCCCCCAGCACGGCCAGCCGGACTTCGTGTCCGGCGACCTCGTGGTAAACGGCCACTTTTCCCGACAGGATGGTGTACAGGCAGTCGACCGCCTCACCCTCCCGTCCCGGACGATACCGCTGAACGCAGCCATCCGATCAAGGTTTCACGGGACAGACGGGCAAGGAAAACAGGGTGGATGGTCCGGCGCAGGATGTCCAGGTACGACGCGTTTCCGGTGAAGGTATCCCACAGCACGCTGCTCATACTGGGAGGCGAGACGCCCGATTGTTCCCCCCTCGTCATCCGCATCAGGCCGCGCCGCAGCAGGGGCAGCCTCTTGATCAGGCTGGTGATGCCGAATACGACTTTCCCGAACCGGTTGTCGGCGGCGAGCGCATCGCAAACCGGCCGGTAGTCCTTCTCGAAATCCTCTTTCGACACGCGGTCAGGAAGGCCGCTTGCGCGGCGGCCCTCGCCGTTCGGTAGGCGCTGCCGATACCGTCCTTGTAGAGGCGGCTGACGCCGCTGTCGCCGACCATCACGAACCGGTCGCCGAAGGTGCCCTCCGCCCTCCCGAGGTTTATCGACGGGAAGCAGCGGCATCGGATGTCGGCGGAGCTCCACCCGGCGGGGAAGCAGCGCACCACTTCGGGATGGCGGAAAAATGAATCCACCAGCTCCTGGTCGATGTCCCTTCCCAGGAGACAGACCGTCGCGTACTCCCCCTTGGGGATGATCGCGGCGAACTTCAGGCGGGGTATGTTGAGCAGTAAAACGTGCATCGCGTCCCCCAGGCACGCATCGATCGCGTCATCGCCCAGGAAGACCTCGGTGATGTAGGTCTTGGTGGTGACCGGAGGGGTGTATCCCGTGCCGAGGTTTTCGAAGAATTTCAGGTCGGGGGAATTGACGCCCAGCGCCCCCACGAGGAGATCGTATGCTTCGGAAGGCCCCGATATCGTGGTGACCCGGGGCTTGCCGTCGACCATGCCGGCATCCGTCACCCGCTCCCGGACGATCCTTGCGCCCTTCTCTTCCGCCAACCCCAGCAGGAAGCCGTCGAAACTCGCCAGAAGGCTTCTCGCGGCGCCGCACGGACCGGCCCCGCGGCGCACGGACGCGATCCGTTTCTCGTCGATCGGAGGCTTGATCCGGACGGCCCCCTCGTCCAGGTGGAAGGCGTATCCGGCGATTCCATTCTGAACGACGGACGCGGGCAGGAAAATCCCGTCCGTGGCGAGCGACTGCACCAGCGAATCGTAGATGATCCCGCCGCACTTGTTGCATCCGCTCTGGCCGGGTTTCGAGAAGTCCCGGGGTTCGTAGACATCGATGCCGATGTCCACCCCCGACCGTTCCGCCATCGAGAGGAGAAAGTAGGTGAAGAACGAGCCTGCGGGGCCGCCGCCGATCACCGCGACGCGGGAACCGTCGTTCAAGCGAAAGTCGGGGAGTGAAGTTTCCATGCGGGCCGCCTTCCGGAATCGTCCAGCGCCCACGGCATCGGCGTTGGTCTACACGGGAAAGTGTTTCAAATGAATTGCCAATTTGATGACATATCCATTATTTCGATTCACTGAGTTATTTTCCGCCGGCCGAGGGGAGCAGTTCTCCTTTCCCCCTCCGGATGGTCCGCGGTCAAGGAGTTCCTGTCGAAAACGTGCATGGACCCGCCGAGGGACTTCGAAGCCGATCTCCGAAACGTTTGGGGGAAAGAGGCGGCACGACGGATTTCCTGGCTGCTTGCAATCAGAGCCGGGCATGTCGGGTGAAGAAACGCGATGCGGCAAAAGACAGCAAGCAGGGAGGGCAACGTCTTGGCGATTCACGGGCAGACCCGTTTCGTGCACGAGATCTTCGACTGCCACTTCCACATCATCGACGGGAGATTCCCGTTGATCGAGAACAACGGTTTCCTCCCGGACGAGTACGCCTGCGCGGACTACCTCGCCCGAATGAAGGACTACCCGCTTGCAGGTGGCGTGGTCGTATCCGGGTCATTCTGACGTACTCCCACGATCTGCCTCCGTGCGTGCGCGCCAACCGACATGCCGGAGGCCCCTTCTGCACTTTGATCTTCCGGATGCGCCGGATCACCGCTCGGCAGAAGGCGGAAGAGGCTCGGGAGGAAGCGCTCGCGCAGGTCAGGAAGCTCGAAGGGATCATCCCGATCTGCATGTGCTGCAAGAAGATCAGGGACGCGAAGACAACTGTCAGCAGCTGGAAAGTTATATCACCGCCCATTCCGAAGCGTTTTTCAGCCACGGCTTTTGCCCGTCCTGCGCAGAAGAGCAGCTCGCGGCGCTGTCGAAACGATGACCGGCCGTCGTCACCACGAGCATGTACGACATGCCGCGCGTGATGTCGGCTTGGGGGAGATTTCTCGTCGGCCTCGTTTGCCATGCTGGCCGGCCTGATGCAGGTGGTCGAGGATACGACGGCGCTGCACCGGTGCGGGGAGACGGGGCTGGCGCGCCTCCGCCAGGACGGACGGACGCTCGAGCGAATCGTTGCGGAAAAAACGGGGATGCGGTCGGTTCCTGCTGGATTGTAACGCGGCCCACCGGGGCCAATTGACGGATGCTAGAACAACGAATGCAGCAGGTTGGTGATCGCGCCCCCGCTTTTTCTGCCCTTGCCGGACAGCGGGGGATTTCCCGCAGCCACCATGTTCCTGCTGAACACGACATGCCACGCGCCATCTTCCTTGATCAATTCCAGATTGAGCGTCTCGTGCCCGTAAATCCCGAATGGGCTTGAAACCGTCGCCACGGCCTTCTTGTGGTCGAACTTGTTGAACGTCACCTGATCGATGGTGAAGTCCTGGATCCTGACGCGGCCGTTGGCGTGGTCCCCGATAAAGTCGGTCAGCGGGTAACTCTCGCGGGATTCGGCGGACAGGCTCGCGTAGGCGCTTTTGTAATCAGGCGCCTTTATGCCGTCCAGATAGGCGGTCGTGCTGGCGACGATCGCGGCCGTCTTGCGCATGGGCTGGGTTACCAGATAAAGGCCGGACAGAAAGACCAGGCCCAGCATGGCGTACGCGGCAAGCGCATACTGCCTGCGGTTCCCGAACAGGAATGCGTTCACCCACGCCCGCTCGATGAACAGGACGGTGCCGATGATGAGCGTGATGATGATGAATGCGACGACGGCGTTGTCCTTGAGCAGGACCGAGGCGACAATCCCGATGAATGCGTTGACCAGGGTGATGTAGATGCCTTGTTTGTTCAATGTTTCCTCTTAAACCCCACCGTTTTCGGGATGTATAGACTGTATCACGGGTGCGGATGAGGCTCTGTTGCCGTCAGTGTCAACCGGGCACTCACAGTGCTGACGGACCTCTAACGCGAGTCCCAGTTTGGGACTATGCTCTCCTCATGCGGGTCATCGCCCTCTCTACGCTGAAGGAGATCGAATCCCTCATGGATGCGTCGCCGAACAGCCCTGAAGGAGCCCGGCTCGACGTTCTGGTGGCGCTGGTCGAATCGTACGAGCGAAAGCATTACGCGCTCGATCTTCCCGACCCGGTCGATGCGATCAAGTTCCGGATGGAACAACTCGGCCTCACGCCCAAGGACCTGGAGCCGATATTCGGCCGACGGAATCGCGTTTACGAGGTGCTGAACCGGAAGCGCCCGTTGACGATGAAGATGGCCTGGCGACTCCATTCCGAACTCGGCATCCCAGCCGAGAGCCCGATCCGGCCGCCGGCGGAGTATCGGGCGGCCTGAGGGCGACCGGGGGGCAACCGGTCTCCCAGGCCGTGGGGTTGGTTCTCCGGTCCCCCTCCGGTCCTTTTGCGCCGCGCTTGGGTTCCATGGCCGATCCTCGTCGCCCCGGACCCCACCGCACCCACCGGGGTTTTTACCCAAAGCGGGGGAAATCCCCCGGCAACGTCACGGGGGATGCGATCCATGCGGCTTGCGCCGGCCTGCCTCGCCACCACGATCGCAGGACCCTCCTTCCACTCCGAAAAGCCGAAAGGAGCGGGGAAGGAGCCGCGTGGCCCCTTCCCCGCATCTCTCGTCAGTCCGCCGTTCGCCGGCGCCGCGTCAGACCTCCGCCGTGTTCTCCCTTACCCAGCCCGCGATCGTGCCGACCAGGGAGTCCCCGTTGCGCACGGAGTGGTACTTGAGCCTGCGATGCAGATTCTCGGGCAGCCGGAAACTGAGCTGGACGCCCTACAGCATCCGGTTCGCCACCCTGTCCTGCTCCGGCGGCAGGGCGGCTGTCACGGCCCTTACGGCCACGGCCTCCGCCGTCGGTTGAGCCACC
>JANXPS010000180.1 GCA_025357175.1 Deltaproteobacteria bacterium
GTCGATCAGGCGAGGATATACCGGAGTTGCATGACGAGAGGCGGCAGTTCGACGGTTGCTGTACGCCAGACGACGTCCTCGTCCACGCCGAAGTAATCGTGGACGACCTTGTGGCGCATGCCGATGATCGACTTCCAGGGAACTTCCGGGTGCTCCGCCTGGAAGTCGGCGGAAACCCGCCGGGCTGCTTCCCCGACGATCTGCAACAGGTGCGTCAGGGCCAACCTCAAGTTTTCATCCCGGTCGAAATCTTCCCGCGTGAGGCCGGAGACTTTGCCGACGGCTTTCTCCGCGCTGTCGGCCATGTGGCCGACATAGACAAGATCGTCACGCTGCAAAACCGACCTCGGCTTCGGCCAGCACCCTGTCCCGGATGCGAGGACTGAGGAATTTCTCGGTGACGAGATCGACCTCTCGGTTTCCGAGGAGCGCCGACAACTCCGCCTCGATCCGGGCAAGGCCAAGGAACCCGGGGACTGCCTCCGGCTCGAATTCGACCAGGACATCGACATCGCTTTCAGGGCCGAAGTCGTCCCGCAGGACCGACCCGAAGAACGCCAGTCGTCTGATGTGGTTCCGCCGACAGAATTCCGCGAGCAGTGATTTGGATACGTCCAGTTTCATGGCGTCAGTATAGCCGGGAACCGAAATGATCGGCCTGAAAATCCCGCGGCCCCCTCCCCGATTTTCCCGGGAAGAGGGCCGCGTCGTTTCGGGCCGGATGAAGCGGGCGGACTACAGGTACTTCGCCGCCAGCACTTCGGCGATCTGGACCGCGTTGAGCGCTGCGCCCTTGCGGAGCTGGTCGCCGCACACCCAGAGGTTGAGGGTGTTCTCGGCCGATTCGTCGTCGCGGATGCGGCCGACGTAGCAGTCGTCCTTGCCCGCCGCGAAAAGCGGCATCGGGTAGACGTTGTTTTCCGGGTCGTCCATCACCTGGCAGCCGGGGAACGCCGCGATCAGCTCGCGCGCCTTCTCGCGGGTGATCTTCTTCTCGAACTGGGCGTTGATCGAGATCGAGTGGGCGGTCAGGACCGGCACGCGCACCGTCGTGCAGGTGACGCGCATATCCGGGAGCCCCATGATCTTGCGCCCTTCGTTGGTCATCTTCATCTCTTCCTTCGTGTAGCCGTTGTCGAGGAAGGAGTCGATGTGCGGAATCACGTTGAACAGGATCTGGTGCTTGAACGCCGCGACCTCGTACGGCTCGCCCTTGGCGAAGGCGTGCGCCTGCTTGACCAGCTCGGCCATCGCCTTGGCGCCCGCGCCCGAGGTCGCCTGGTAGGACGACGCCACCACGCGCTTCAAGGTGCCGAAGTCGTGCAGCGGCTTGAGCGGCATGATCGAGATGATCGTCGTGCAGTTCGGGTTCGCGATGATGCCGCGCTGCTTGTACTGGCCGATCGCCTCGGGATTGATCTCGGGAACGACCAGCGGCACGTCGGCGTCCATCCGGAATGCGGAGGAGTTGTCGACGACCACCGCGCCCGCTTCCCACGCCGGCCCGGCGAATTCCTTGCTGCGTGAGGCGCCCGCCGAGAAGAGGGCGATGTCGATCCCCTTGAACGAGTCTTTCGACAGCAGTTCGCACGGGATCTCTTCGCCCTTGAACTTGAGCTTCTTTCCGACCGACCGCTCGGACGCGAGCAGGCGGAGATTCTTGATCGGGAAGTTGCGTTCGGCGAGGATGCTGAGGAACACGTCTCCGACCGCGCCGGTCGCACCGGCTACGGCCACGTTGAACTGCTTGCCGCTCATTGCTTTCACCTCGTGGAGTTGAGTATCGCCTGACGAACCTTTTCGCCCATCTCGACCGTTCCGACCTTCGTGACGCCCGGCCCCTCGCGGAAGATGTCTGCGGTGCGCCACCCGCCGGTCAGAACCTTTTCCACCGCGCTGTCGATCAGCGCCGCTTCCCCGGGCATGTCGAACGAGTATTTTAGCATCATCGCCACCGACAGGATGGTCGCCAGCGGGTTTGCGAGCCCCTTGCCCGCGATGTCGGGCGCGCTGCCGTGGATCGGCTCGTACATGCCGACCTTGCCGCCAAGCGACGCCGAGGGAAGCATGCCGATCGACCCGGTGATCATCGACGCCTCGTCGGTCAGGATGTCGCCGAACAGGTTGGTCGTGACGATGACGTCGAACTGCTTGGGCCAGCGGATGAGTTGCATGGCGCAGTTGTCGACCAGCATGTGGACGAGCGTGACATCGGGGAATTCCTTCGCGTGGACTTCGGAAACGACCTTGCGCCAAAGCTCGGTCGACTCGAGGACGTTCGCCTTGTCGACGGACGTGACGTGGTTGCGGCGCTTGCGCGCGAGTTCGAACGCCATGCGCGCCGCGCGCTCGATCTCGGGACGGGTGTAGATCTCGGTGTTGATGCCGGTCTCGACGCCGTCGATCATGGAAACGCCGCGCGGCTCGCCGAAGTAGATGCCGCCGGTCAGCTCGCGCAGCACCATGATGTCGATCCCCTCGACCAGCTCCCGGCGCAGCGGGGAGGCGTCGATCAGCGGCGCGTAGACCATCGCGGGACGGATGTTGGCGAAGAGGCCCAGGTTCTTGCGCAGCGCCAGAAGCGCCCGCTCGGGCCGCACCGCGAACGGCAGCGCGTCCCACTTGGGACCGCCGACGGCGCCCAGCAAGACCGCGTCGGACGACTCGGCCAATGCCATCGCCTGGTCGGTCATCGGCACGCCGTGGACGTCGTAGGACGATCCGCCGAGAAGAGCGGACTCGGTCGTGAACATCTGCTTTCCGGCGACCTGCTCGATCGTCTTGAGGACGGCGAGGCCCTCGGCCATCACCTCGGGGCCGATGCCGTCACCGGGAAAAACGCACAGTTTCTTCATCGGGGTCACGCCCCCTTCTTCAGGCGTGCGGAAGTCCAGTTGAGCAGTCCGCCCGCGGCGATCAGCTCCTGCATGAACGCCGGGATCGGGACGATGGCGTATTCCTTTCCCTTCGTCTCGTTCCTGAGGATGCCCTTGCCGGTGTCGACGGAAAGGATGTCGCCGCCCTCGATCTCGTCGACCGCCTGCGGCGCCTCGAAGATCGGCAGCCCCATGTTGAACGAATTGCGGTAGAAGATGCGGGCGAACGACCTGGCGATGACCGCCGACGCGCCCGACGCCTTGATCGCGATCGGGGCGTGCTCGCGAGAGGATCCGCAGCCGAAGTTCTTGCCGGCGACGATGAAGTCGCCCGGGGCGACCCCCTTCGCGTATCCCGCGTCGATGTCTTCCATGCAGTGCGACGCCAGTTCC
>JANXPS010000186.1 GCA_025357175.1 Deltaproteobacteria bacterium
CGCGGCTCGCGCTCTGGAGCACGTCGATGGCCGGGTAGTGGTTGCGCGATGCGAATGCGCGCGTCAGCGTGATATGGCCGTCGAGGATAGACCGCGCCGCGTCGGCGATCGGCTCGTTCATGTCGTCGCCCTCGACGAGGACGGTGTAGATACCGGTGATGCTGCCGCGGTCGGACATCCCCGCGCGTTCGAGCAGCTTGGGAAGCGCCGCGAAAACGGAAGGGGTATACCCCTTGCTGGCGGGCGGCTCACCTGCGGCGAGGCCGACTTCCCGCAGCGCCATCGCGAAACGGGTGAGCGAGTCCATCATCAGCAGGACGTCGTTGCCCTGGTCGCGGAAATGTTCGGAAATGGCGGTCGCTAGCTGCGCCCCCCGGATGCGCTGCACGGCGGACTGGTCGGAGGTGGAAACGATGATGACGGATCGGGAGAGCGCCTCTTCTCCGAGATCCTTTTCGATGAATTCGCGCACCTCGCGGCCGCGTTCGCCGATCAGCGCCAGCACGTTGACCTGCGCGGAGGTGTGGCGGGCGATCATGCCGAGCAGCATGCTCTTGCCGACGCCCGAGCCCGCGAAGATGCCGACGCGCTGTCCCTTGCCGATCGTGGTGAACAGGTTGATCGTCCGGACGCCGAGGTCGAGCGGTTCCTGGATCCGGGCGCGCTTGAGCGGGTGGGGGGCCGGTGCGTGTAGCGGCCGCTCCTGGTCGAGGAAAATCGGCCCCTTGCCGTCGAGCGGGTTGCCCAGGCCGTCGATGACGCGTCCCAGCAGCGCGTTGCCGACCTTGACGTTGCCGGCGGAGGAAGGGCACATGCGGATGCGGCTTCCCGGGGCGATGCCCGAGATCTCGCCGATGGGCATGAGCAGGACGCTGTTTTCCCGGAAGCCGACCACCTCGGCGGGCAGGGCGGGGGCGCCGTCGGCGCTGAGGATCTCGCAGATGCTGCCGATCCGCGGAGACAGCCCCTTCCCCTCGGCGAGGATTCCGACGATCTCGGTGATCCGGCCGTAGCGGCGGACGCCCTTCGTCTTTTCGACGGTCGCGAATGCGTTGGCGAGCAGCGTCACGGTTTTCCCTCGTCTTCCGTCTTGAGCGCCTCGCGGAGCACCTTGCACTGGCCGGCGATCGTCGCGTCGACTTCCGCGAAATCGGTCACCGCGATGCATCCGCCCCGCTCGATGTTCTCGTTCGACTCGACTCGGAGTTCGCCCTTGCCCTCGAGATACGGTGCGAGCGCTTCCCGTTCGCGCCAGATGGAATTCGCGTCGGCCGGATTCACGCGCAGGATGAGCTTGCCTCCGTCGCCCGCGATCGAGAGCGAGCGCCGGACGTTTTCGAGGAGGATGGCGGGGTCGGTCGAAACCTCGCGTCCGATGACGGAGCGGGCGACCGCGAAGGCGAGCTCGATCAGCGTTCCTTCCGATTCCATCATGACGCGGCCGCGCAGATTCGACAGCTCGGCGAGGGCGGCGGAAAGCTTTTCGACCAGGGGCGTCACCGCGGCCTCGCCCATTTCGCGTCCCGCCCGCTCGCCCAGCACGAACGCCTTTTCGTACGCCTCCATTTCGATCCGTTCGATCCGCGCATGGGGGTCTTCCACCTGGCGGTCGGGAACCATGCTCCCGGGGAGGGGGCAACCCTCGGTGTCGAACGTTTCGAACAGCGTTCCGGTGGCGGCCGGTTCCGCGCCCTCGCCGAAGAACTGCGGAAATGCGAACTTGTCGGACCAGTCAGAGGACATCATCGTCGCCTCCCCCGCCGGCCGAGCGCAGCGTGACCTTGCCTTCCTCTTCGAGCTTGCGGGCGATCCGGATGATTTCCTGCCGTGCGTTTTCGACTTCGGTGACCTTGACCGGCCCCATCGCCTCGAGGTCTTCGCGCATCATCGACGCGGCGCGTTCGGAGACGTTCATGAAGACCTTTTCCTTCATCTCGGGGCTGGCGGCCTTGAGCGCCACGACGAGGATGTCGCGGTTGACCTCGCGCAGCACCGACTGGAAGCTCCGGTCGTCCACGCCCAGCAGGTCTTCGAACGTGAACTGCGCCCTGCGGATGATGTCGGCCAGGTCGGCGTCGACCGTCTGCATGGCGTCCATCGCCTGGTTTTCGAGTTCCTTGTTCATCGTGTTGAGCGCGGCGGCCACCAGCTTGACGCCGCCAGCGAGGATCGGCGCCTCGCCGTCGGTATCGGTCGGCGCCAGGTTGAGGACGTCCTCGATCTCGCGAAGAAGATCCGGCGAGATCTTCTCGAGCTTGCCCATGCGGAGCAGGATGTCGGAAAGCTTGTCGGGCGGGAAGAACGAGAGGATCTTGCCCACTTTCTTGGGTTCGAGCGTCGAGAGAACGACGGCGCAGATCTGCGGATGCTCGTTGACGAGCAGTCTCGAGACGTTCTTGGGTTCGGCGAGCTGCAGCGCCTTGAGTCCGCGAGGCTTCTGCGGGGTGACCAGCTCGTTGACGAGCGCCCGTGCCCGGGGGGGGTCGAGCGCCTTCGAAAGCGAGTTGTTCAGGAAGTTGCGGGTGTTCGTGATCTGGCCGCGGGGCTGGATCATTTCGCGGCGGAACTCGTTGAGCACCGCGTTGATCGTCGCCGTCGGGATCTCGTGCATTCGCGCCATGGCCTGTCCGACCAGCCGGATCTCGGATTCCTCGAGTCCGCGGAACACGTCTGCCGCCGCTTCTTCGCCCAGGGCGAGCAGCAGGATGGCCGCCTTTTCGGCGCCGCTGATCTGGTTTTCTGTCGCCATGATTCGCGGTTATCCCTGGACCAGCCACATCTTGACGGCTTGCGCGGCGCGCTGGGGCTCGCGCTGGGCGAGTGCGGCCACGTCGTCCTTGGCGGCGCCGAGCGCGCTCGGACGCGCCGCCGCGGCCGCCAGCTCGCCTTCGGCTGCTCCACCCGGGGGCGGCACGGCGTAGGCATACATGTCGCCGGTCGGGGGCGGAAGCGGCGAAGGGGCGGAGGCCATCTTGATGAGCGGCCGCAGGACGAGCATCACGAGAAGCAGAACCATCAGCACGGCGACCAGCAGCTTGGCGATCGACACGTAGGAGGTCGGGATCGCGGGATAGCTCTTGGGTTGCGCGGCCGCGGCGGCAGTCGTGTCCTCGGTCTGGAAGGGGGCGTTGACGATCTCGAAGGTGTCTCCGCGCTGCTGGGTGAACCCGACCGCGTTCTTGACCAGCTTCTCATAGGATGCGAGCTCTTCGGGCGACCGGGGAACGTAGGTGGACGTCTCGACGCCCTTCGCGTCCTTGGCGACCTTGTAGTTGCCGTCTACGAGGACCGCGACCGTCATACGCTTGATCGCGACGATCGGGGCGGAGCTCTTGCTGACGACGCGGCTGACTTCGTAATTGATGGTCTCGTTGTTGCGCGTGGAGCTGTTCGAGGCGGCGGTCCCGGTGGAGGTCGCCGCCGCGGCCGGTTGCCCCTGGGCGTTCGGCACGTTCGACTGCGTTCCGGGGATGCCGCCGGGGGAACCGGCTGAACCGCTGTTCTTTTCGGCGGTGCGCTGTTCGCTGCGGACGACCACGGAGTCGGGATCGTATTTCTCCTCGGTGCTCTCGACCTTCTTCTGTTCGATCTCGCTGGCGATGCGCACCACGACGCGTCCGTTCCCGACCGTCTTTTCGAGGATGGCGCGCGCCCGTTCCTCGAGCGAGGTCTCGATGCCGCGCTGGACGCCCATGGCCTCGGTGGAGCCCGCGCCGTCGCCGGCCGGGTGAACCTTGGACAGCAGG
>JANXPS010000198.1 GCA_025357175.1 Deltaproteobacteria bacterium
CGTTCGCAGATCCGGTGCGTGCAAGGGGTAGCGAGAACGAGGTGCTGTCGGCTTTCCGGGCGACGCGCGACGAAATCCGGGCATATGTCGAAGGGATGCCCGACAACCTTCTTGAAAAATGATAAAAGGGCTTGCTGGACGAATCCCGCAAGCCCTTTTCAACGCCGGTTCGATTCAAGCGGTCGTGTTGTCAGTATCCAGGGGAAGAACCGCCCGAAGCTCCCTTGTCGTCATCCTTTGTTGCCTTGTTGATGCCCCAGAGTTCGCCGCCTCCGTTCTGCTTCGTGTGGAGCGCCACCCCGGCCTTTCCATGTTCGATCTGCTCGAAAAGATCCTTGATCGTTCCACCCTTGCTCGGGCCAGCAAGCTTGTCGGCGGTGATGGTGCCCTCCGCCAGCACTCCGGAGAAATTGCCCGCCTTCAGGATCGGTTCGGTTCCCTTGTCGGGATAGATCCAGACGAGAATTGCTGCCGGCGTCCCGTCGGCGCCGAGGGCATGGACGTGCCCCATCGTGACGTTTTCGATCTTTTTGACGGTCAGTTTGTATTTCAGCTTCTTGCCGTCCTTGCTCAGGTTGAAGACGGCCTCGCCGGTCGCGGAGGTTTTGACACCCGTTACGGCGGCCAGCGTCACCTTCGTGCTTTCCCCGTGGCCCTTGTTGGCCCAGGAAGCCCCCGCGGCGAATAGCGCGACGATGGCGATCAACGCCAACAATCCCGGAACGAATTTTCGCATGGCTTGAATCTCCCTTCCTTTTTTATTGCATGGTCCACCCTGTTTGATGAAATATTCGGGCAACGAGTTGTATGCGGAATCCCGCCCCCTCCGCGTCCACTCTAAAGAGCAGGTCGCGAGTTGACGATGGAGGTTTGATCATGGTTACGAAAAATGGGGTATTGGTGACGGGCATCACGGGAAAACAGGGGGGCGCAGTGGCGGAAAGCCTGCGGCGTCATGGCATACGGGTCGTCGGCTTGACGCGGAACGTCGAGAAGGCGGCGGCCTGGAAAGAGCGCGGGGTCGAGTTGCTCGAGGGCGACCTGTCCGACCGGAAGGCTCTGGACCGCGCACTGGAGACCGTCGAATCGGCTTATCTGGTCACGACTCCCTTCGAGGGCGGGATGGATGCGGAAATCTCGATGGGTACCTCGTTCGTCGATGCGGCGAGGAACGCGGACATCGACCATCTCGTCTTCAGCTCCGTCGTGGCGGCAGACCGCAGGACCGGCATCCCGCATTTCGAGACGAAGGCGCGAATCGAGGAACACCTGAAGGGATCCGGCGTACCGTTCACGATAATCCGCCCGGTTTTCTTCATGGAGAACTTCCTTTCGCCCTGGGTGCTCCCGGGGATTCGGGAAGGGAAAGTCGTCATGGGCGTCCGGCCCGACAGGCGGCTTCAGATGATCTCGGTCCACGACATCGGCGAGTTTGTCTCCGCGGCGTTCCGGTCCGCCGACCCGTACCTGCGCCAGACCATCGAGATTGCCGGCGACGAACTGACGATACCCGATGCGCTCGGGGTTATTTCGAGAGTCACGAACCACCCGGTCCGCTACGAGGCGTTGCCGGATGACATGCTGGAGCGGGCTGTCGGAGAAGACATGGCGAAAATGTACCGGTGGTTCAACGAGGTGGGCTATTCGGTCGATATCCCGGCCATCAAGAAAACGTGGAGGGTTCCGCTGTCGACATTCCGGGAGTTCGCAAGCCGGACGCCGTGGTATCTCTGGGACCTCAAGGTGGCCTGATCCGGATTCGGGGGGCGGATAGGCAGCCGCGGCGGGAAATGGTATCGTGGTTGCCTCCGCGCCGGGCTTTGGCGCGGAATTCCTCCGAACGGGAGTCGGCTAAATGGAAATCGCCCGGAGTCTTCTGACCGTCCTCGTCCTGTTGATCCTGTTCGCGCCGTTGGCTTATGCGAACAACTTCCTCTTCGCCGAATTGAGCCGGAAGTGGGGCGTGGTCAAGTTCATGTCGGCGTTATCGGTCTTCACTTTCGTCACATTCATCTTGTACGTCTGGCTGTTCCTGAGATTCCGGATGGTCGGGCTCGCGGTGATCTACCTGTTGCTCGTCGCGCAGACGGCGGCCGGGGTGCTTTCGTTTCGGGAGGAATTCAAGGATTGTGTTCGCAACACACTGAACGGGTTCCGTAAAAAATGATCACGCCTATCGCGAGTCCCATTCCTCGGCCGTATTGAAGTTCCGGAACGAGGCAAAAGTGGGGTCGGCGAGAGCGACTTCGTCAATCGTAACATGATGAACGGATAACTGATTCGCTAGAAGGACCAGCGACAGGCGCTCTTCGGCAAGCGCCCTCTCGATTGCCGGAATCGCCGTTTTTCCCCAGATGGCGCAGAGCGGTTCGGCGCCGTCGGGGCCGGACGGCAGCACCAGGTCGATCCCCTCGATCGCTTTTCCCGCCAACAGGCACAGCAGCGATTCGGACAGGAACGGCATGTCGCAACCGCAGGCAAACACGAACGGTGTGGCCGCGTAGCGCAATGCGGCGTCGATGCCCGCGAGCGGTCCCTTGCCCGGCATCCGGTCCGGGACGACGGGGCACGTCAGGAACGGATACCGTTCAGGGCTGTTTGAAACGACGAACGGGTGGGCAAATACGGTCGAGACGCGGCCAAGGACCACCTGCAGCAACGGTTTGCCGTGAAACCGGAGCAACGCCTTGTCGCGTCCCATCCGGCGCGATTCGCCCCCCGCCAGGACGGCGGCGGAAATGGTTGTAACTATACGAACGCTAGTTGTTTCCATCGAATAGAAGCTCGCCCCAGACGGGGTAGAACCGGACCCGGGCGCCCGCCGGGAGATGATCGGCATCGGCGGGGATTTCGAGAACCCCTTCCGCCCAGGCCGCCGAGACGAAATCGCCGGAGCCTTGCGAAGCGATTTCCTGGACGTAGGTGGTATCGCCCGTGGTTTCGAGTCGAGCCGCGGCGTATTTCAGCCGGCCGCTCCGGTTCCGGACCCCTTCCGCGAGCGGGAGCCAGATCGGCTTGGGGAGGCAGTCGGTCGCTCCGCAAGACCGGAGCAGGAACGGCCGCACGAGCATCGCGAAGTGGAGCATGACCGCCACGGGGTTGCCCGGCAGTCCGATCACGACGGTGCCGCCCGGGGTAACGCCGACGAAGACCGGTTTCCCCGGCTGGACCGCGACGCGGTGGAACACCCGCTCGACGCCGCATGCCGCGAGGCATTCGGGAACCAGGTCGGTGTCTCCGGCGGAGACGCCGCCCGTCACGATCAGGACGTGGCTCCGGAGGCCGGCGCGTAGGCGGGTCGTCAGGGCATCCCGATCGTCTTCCACGATGCCGAGGTATTCGATCTGGCGCAGGCCGCAGCGGCCGAGCGCCGACAGCAGGAAATGGGCGTTGCTGTTCCGGATGAAGGGGCCTTCGGCCTTTTCCCACGGCTCTTTCAGCTCGCCGCCGGTGGCCAGCACCGAGACGGAGGGGGGATTCTGAACCGCAACCTCCCATTTCCCGACCGCCGCCAGCGCAGCGACGTGGCGCGGTTGCAGCAACGTTCCCGCCGAGACGAGGCATTCTCCCGCCTGCGCATCCTCGCCGGCGAGCGCGACGTGCTGCCCCTTCCGGGGGGAGGCCGTGATGCGGATATCCCCGCCTTCTCCGGTCGTTTCCGTTTCCTCGACCGGGACCACCGTATCGAACGGCGGGGGCACGCTCGCGCCGGTCATGATCTTCACGGCATCGCCGGGCTCGGTATCACCCGACCACATTTCTCCCGGATAAATCCGGCCCGCGACCCGGAAGACTTTCCCCGCGTCCTGTCCCTCGAACCGGATCGCATAGCCGTCCATGGCGGCGCGGTCGAAGGGAGGGATCGGCCGATCGGCGGCGACGTCCTCCGCAAGGACGCATCCCGCCGCGTCGGGCAGTCGTACCGTGCGCGTTCCGTACGTTCGCGCCAGTGACAGGATGGCGTCGACGGCGTCGTCAAACGTGATCGTCGGACCGGTCATGGGCTTTCCCTCTGGTATAATGTCGTCTACGACCATTGTATGGAACGGATGGGCCATTGGGTAACGAAAAGCCGCAAGTCCCGGTAATATGCTTCATCGGCCCGAAAAACTCGGGCAAGACGACGCTGATCGAAAAGGTGATCCGGGAACTGTCTTCGGCCGGCCTTCGCGTGGCGGCCGTCAAGCACGACGCCCACGATTTCGAGATCGATCGCGAGGGCAAGGATTCTTACCGGTTCGCCGCCGCCGGCGCAGGGACGGTGCTGATTTCGTCGGCGACGAAAACCGCGCTGGTCGAGCGGCATTCCGACGCGCCGGAACTGGAAGCGCTGATCGGGCGCCATGTGCGGGGGGTCGACCTCGTGCTGGCCGAAGGATACAAGGGGTCGAAATTTCCCAAAATCGTCGTCCACCGCTCGGCGACCGGAAGGCCGCCGCTCGATGTCCCGGAAGGCCGCCTCCTCGCCGTGGCGTCCGACGTGCCGGTTGCGTCGTCGGCGCTGGTGGTCGATCTCGATGACGCCTCCGTGATCGCGATGCTGTTGATGCGGCTTATTCCTGACAAGATGGAACGGACGGGCGAGCCAATCCACCCTGAAACGGAGGATTCTCCTTGAGCACGGAACCGGTCGATACCCTGGTCGCCATGCGGCAAGACCTCGAGCGAGCGCTCGAAAAACCCGATGCTGCGCGCCGCTGGGTGTTCATCATCGACCTGCGCAAGTGCGTCGGCTGCCGCGCCTGCACCGCCGCCTGTCTCGCGGAGAATGCCACGCCGCGCGGCCTGGCCTACCACCCCGTCTTCGAGGAAGAATCCGGCACTTTCCCGAACGTCAGCCGCCGCTTCATCCCCCGCCCCTGCCAGCATTGCGACCTTCCTCCGTGCGTCGGCGTCTGCCCGAAAAAGGGGAAGGCGACGATGAAGAGCACGGAAGGGGTTTCGTCCGGCATGGTCCTCATCGATTACAGCGAGTGCATCCAGTGCGGCAAGTGCGTGAAGGCGTGCCCGTACCAGGCGCGCGGGAAGGACAGGGGGCTTTACTGGTCCGACCAGGCGCCGTTCATCCCGGAATACGAAAAGCGCGAATCCGACGAATACGGGAAGAAGTGGGGGCACGACGCGAAGCTGATCCCGCTCGATACGCCCCGCAAATGCCAGATGTGCTTCCACCGCGTCCGCCAGGGGATTCTCCCGGCCTGCACCTCGACCTGCATCGGACGGGCGCACTATTTCGGCGACGAGAACGATCCGAAAAGCGTTGTGGCGATGGTCAAGAAGGCCAACGTCGGCCGATCGCTCGTCTGGATCAAGCAGGTGAGCGAGTACAGCGCCCTGGCCGGCAAGGTGACGTTCGGCGGCTCGATGACCAATCCGCGCGTGGCCTACATCCTGCCGGAGGAGCGTCGATGACGGATTCGAGGGGCAAGGGCGGCTCCCGGACCGACTGCTCCCGCCGCGCCTTTCTCAAAGGATCGGGGGCTCTGCTGGGCGGAGCGCTGCTGGCTTCGCAGATCGAATGGGCAACCGGCCTGCTCGCCCGCGCCGAGGCGGGGACGATTACGGGCGAGGAGTCCTACCTGCTCGCCCGCGCGACGAACATCCTCTACACATCCTGCCTGCAGTGCAACAACAGCTGCGGCATCAAGGTCAAGCTGATCAACGGCCTCGCGGTCAAGATCGACGGCAGTTCCTACTCCCCTTTCAGCCTGGTCCCGAACCTGCCGATGTCGACGAAGCCAAGCGCCGCCGCGAAAATCGACGGAGCGATCTGCCCCAAGGGGCACGCGGGGCTCCAGACGGTCTACGATCCCTACCGCATCCGCAAGGTGCTCAAGCGCGCCGGAAAACGGGGCGAAGGGAAGTGGCAAACGATTGCGTTCGACCGGGCGGTGGCCGAGATCGTCGACGGCGGCAGGCTTTTCGCCCACGTTCCGGGCGAGGAGGAGCGGCACGTCGAGGGGCTGAAAGACATCTGGGTGCTGCGCGACGCGGCGGTCGCGAAGGCGATGGCCGACGACGTCAAGGCGATGGTCAAGGTTGCGGACAAGAAAAGGGCGGTCGCCGACTTCAAGCAGAAGCACGCGGCGAACCTCCACATGCTGATCGATCCCGAACATCCCGACCTGGGGCCCAAGAACAACCAGTTCGTCTACTTCTGGGGACGGATGAAGGGGGGGCGCACCGACTTCACGGCACGCTTCTTCAACGACTGCTTCGGCACGGTCAACACGCACACCCATACCTCGGCGTGCGTCGGTTCGATGCAGTACGCGGGGCGCGCGATGATGGAGCAGTACGACGGCGGCGGTTTTTCCGGAGGGCCGAAGGGCTACTGGGGAATCGACCACGAGCATGCCGAATATCTGCTGTGCGCGGGCGTCAACATGTTCGATGCGAATTTCGGCCCGCCCCAGCGCGGCGCGCGCGTCATGCGGCGGATCGTTGCCGGCGACCTCAAGATCACCGTTGCCGACCCGCGCTTTTCCAAGCTTGCGTCCAAGGCGCATCGATACCTTCCGGTCAATCCGGGGCAGGACGGCGCCCTGTTCATGGCGATCATCCGGTGGATGGTCGAGAACGGGAAATACGACGCGAAGTACCTGTCGTGCGCAAACAAGGCGGCGGCCAAGGCGGCGGGCGAACCGACCTGGACCAACGCCGCGCTGCTCGTGAAGATCGGCGAGGACGGACTGCCGGGCAAATTCCTGCGCGCCTCCGAGATCGGCCTGAAGGCCGCCGAG
This sequence comes from Deltaproteobacteria bacterium, assembly GCA_025357175.1. Lineage (GTDB taxonomy): Bacteria > Desulfobacterota > Deferrimicrobia > Deferrimicrobiales > Deferrimicrobiaceae > JANXPS01. The sequence continues at coordinate 6,744 of JANXPS010000198.1, forward strand.
ATGCGCAAGGACAAGGACGGCAGGGAACGGCCGTTCGAGTATCTCGTCGCGATGCAGGCCGGCGGGCCGGTCGCGGTCGATCCGAACGACGAGCTGGCGCCCGTGACGGGCGATCTGGCGGTCGACGGCAAGGTCGGCGGCTTCCGGGTGAAGAGCGGCTTCCGGGTGGTGGCCGACGAGGCGGGCATGAAGTCCATGGCGGAGTGGTCGCAGATCTGCGGCATCCCGGCCCCGGAAATCGAGACGGTGGCGCGGGAACTTTCCTCCCACGGCAAGAAAGCCGCCGTCGACATCTGCCGCGGCGTCTCGATGCACACCAACGGCTTCTACAACGTCACGGCGGCGGCGACGATCAACCTGCTGCTGGGCAACTACGACCACCCGGGCGGCGTCATCCCCCAGTCGGCCTATAACGTTCTGGGCACGGGGAAGGGGCAGCCGTTCGACCTGCCGAAGGCGGTGCCGGGCAAGATCGGCTGCTTCGGGATCAGCGCCATCCGCCACGAGATCCGCTACGAGGATACGACGCTCTTTTCCGGCTACCCGTCGAAGCGGAACTGGTATCCGCTGTCGTCCGACCTCTACATGGAGGTCGTGCCGTCGATCGGCGACGCCTACCCGTATCCCGCCAAGGCGCTCATGACCTACATGGGCGCGCCGGTCTACACGATGCCCGGCGGCCACGCCATCATCGACATCCTGTGCGACACGAAGAAGGTGCCGCTCTATTTCGCAAGCGACATCCTTGTCGGGCCGACCAGCCAGTTCGCCGACTACATCTTCCCCGACCTGTCGTATCTCGAGCGGTGGGAGATGGGCGGGTCGCAGTGGGGCATGGCGTCCAAGGTGCAGCCGATGCGCCAGCCGCTGATCGCCCCGGTTCCCGAGACGACGGTCGTCTACGGGGAAACGGTCCCGATCTCCTACGAGTCGCTGCTGATGGCGTTCGCCGAGAAGCTCGGAATGAAAGGGTTCGGCAAGGACGGCTTCGGCCCGGGACAGGACTTCACGCGCCCGGACGACTACAACATCCGGATGGTCGCCAACGTCGCGCGCGACGGGGAACCGGTGCCCGATGCCTCCGATGACGAGGTGACGCTCTTCCTCGATTCGCGCCGCCACCTCCCCGGCTCCGTGTTCGACGCAACCCGGTGGCCCCGTGTCGCAGGCGCCGACTGGCGAAAAGTGGTCTACCTGCTCAACCGGGGCGGACGCTATCAGGATTACGCCGACGTCTACCCGGGCGGCCGGTTCGCCAACCGGTACGGCAAGGGGATCAACTTCTTCCAGGAAAAGACGGCCGGGACGCGCAACTCGATCACGGGCAAGGCGAACCCCGGCTGTGCGACCTACGTTCCCGTGACGACGCTTTCGGGGCAGACGCCGGTCGAGGCGGGGCTGGCCTCGAAGC
>JANXPS010000243.1 GCA_025357175.1 Deltaproteobacteria bacterium
TGCTGGGTGATGGTCGAGCCCCCTTCGGCCAATCTCCGCTTGACCACATCCTTCATCAAGGCCCGGGCGATCCCGCGGATATCGATCCCGGAATGCTCGTAAAAGCGGGCATCCTCGACGGCTACCACGGCTTTTTGCAGGAATTCCGGGATGCGGTCGATGGAGACCCGATAGCGTTTCTCCGGCAGAATCCGCCCGACGAAACGGTTCCGGCTGTCGAAAACCTTGATGGATGTGTAGCCGGATGCCAGCGAAGGCCAGGTAGCGAAATTATCCGTCGCGGCGGCGGAGGATAAAGGGGGCAGCAACAGGAAGAGGCACGGAACCAGGAAGCAGGTCGCCTTGCGCAGATACCGGAACGGTTGGCATGCCACGGGGGTTGCGTGTTCCGTCCCGGCTGCGCTCAGTCGGGCCGGCAGTAAAAACGGATCGTGTTGCCCGCGGGCAGGAACAGGGACGAAAGCGACACCAGCAGGGCCGGCAGGCCGAGCATCCCCGCCAGGAACACGTGAAGCCAGGTGTACGGCTCGCCTCGGAGCCGCTTCCCGTCCGTGTTGCCCATCAGCGCCCGATAGAAGCGGTTGGGTTCGCCGGGCAGCAGGTTGAGCACGTTCTGAAGCGTCGTGAACGGGGAATATTCGAGCGAGAAACGGGTGGTTTCCTCGACCCGGAATCCGGCCTGCGCAAGCAGTCGCTCAAGCGGCTCCGGCGTGAAGAAAAAAAGGTGGTTGGGGTAGTCGACGCAAAGGTGCCGCACCCCGAGGAGGCGAAAGCCCGCCCCGGAGTGATCGGGCACTTCGACGACCAGCAGCCCGCCCGGCCGGAGCAGTTCCCGCGCCTTGGCCAGGTAGGCCGCGGGATCGGTCAGATGTTCGAGCACGTGAAAAATGGTGACGACGTCGAACGATGCAGCGGGGAGCCGCATGTCCACGAGCTCGGCGCACACGACCTCGATGCCGCGGAGACGTCGGGCCGCTTCGGCCGCGGTCCGTGAAAGCTGGGTTCCGAGCGTTCGCCATCCGCGCATCTTGAACCGCTCGAGCATCACGCCGCGTCCGCACCCTACGTCGAGGATCGCGCCGGTTCCGCTCGTGCGCGAAAGGATTTGCCGGGCTCTGCGTTCGCGGAACCAGGCTGCCGCCCGTTCGACCGGGCCGGAGAATCGCTCGCCGGTCTCTTCGCGGTAGTAGTCTTCCTGGTACGCCGATTCCAGCGTTTCCCGCTCGGGGAAAACCGCAAGCCACATCAGGCCGCACTCCCGGCAGCGGACGATTCGCGGCGGACCGTCGAGGTGCCCCGTCGGGTCTCCGCCGCAACCCGGGCAGCGCGCGGGACTTCCTCCGGGTTCAACCATCTTGTCCGCCGGCATGACCCCGACGACTTTCGGCCCGTGCAGCATCATTTCTCCTTGGGTGTGCAGTCAAGTATCCCGCTAGCCCGGCTCGCCGTCGGCATTCGCCATGCGGCTCAGGATTTTCACGATCATTTCGTTTTGGCGCTCGAGGTGCAGGAGGATCACCTCGATCTCCTTCTCGGCCCGCACGTTCACCTCGTAGTCGGACTCGGCCCTCGCCTCCGAATGCCGCCCCTGCAGGTTCTGTCCGATCATGATGAGCGGCATCAGGAAGATCTGGAGCACGTTCGACAGGAAAAGCCAGAGGACGAACGCCGGGTACGGATCGTAGCGCAGCTCCTTCGGGCCGATGGTGTTCCAGCCCAGCCAGAGGGTGGTCCAGCCGACGATGATCAGGAAGAAGCCCATCGAGCCCACGTGGTTCGTGATGGCGACCGCGAACCGTTCCAGGGCGGAAAGCGATTCCCGGTGCTTCGCGTTGACGTTCCGGATCGGCTTTCTCGAAAGCTTAAGCGCTTCGTGTGCGGCCGCTAGCGGTACCGGGTCCATGCAAGCCTCCTTTGTCCGATGGTGCGGATTCGACCGTTGGATGCCTAGCGGCGGTGGGCGGGGGAGCTGCCTGGTCGGCTTCCGCCAGGTTCAACCATCTTGTTTGCCGGTCCGGGGTTGCGTCGCCGGCAGGCGGCGCCCCGATTCGTCGAGCAGGGCGTCTCCCCGCTTGCCGGCCCGCCACAGAAAGTAGCGAAGGGATGTCCCGAGCACGCCCAGTCCGTATTCGACGCTGCGCCGGAAATTGATCGAGGACGATTCGGCGATGTAGCGGGTCGGGCAGGAAATCTCCCCGATGGGGAAGCCGAAGCGGATCGCCTGCACGAGCATCTGGTTGTCGAAGACGAAGTCGTCGGAATTCTCGAGCAGCGGCAGCGTTTCGAGCACCTTCCGGCTGAATGCGCGGAAGCCGGTGTGGTACTCGGACAGCTTGCAGCCGACCATCAGGTTTTGCGCGAGCGTGAGGAAGCGGTTGCTGACGTATTTGTAGAAAGGCATGCCGCCCCTGAGCGCCCCGGTCCCGAGGATCCGGGAGCCGAGCACGACGTCGTAATGGCCCGAGGCGATCATTCCGGCCATCGCCGTGATCAGCTTTGGTGTGTACTGGTAGTCGGGATGAAGCATGACGATGATGTCGGCGCCCTCGCGCAGCGCCGATTCGTAGCACGTTTTCTGGTTGCCGCCGTAGCCGCGGTTCTCGGGGTGGACGACATGGCGGATTTCCAGGCGGCGCGCCTCGTCGACCGTCCGGTCGCGCGACCCGTCATCGACCAGGATCACGTCGTCGACGATGTCGAAGGGAATCTCTCCGTAGGTCCAGGCCAGCGTCTTCTCGGCGTTGTACGCCGGCATGACCACGACGACTTTAAGTCCGTGCAGCATCATTTCTCCTTGGGTGTGCAGTCGAGTATATCGCGGATCCGGGCCGCCAGTTCACGGCGGGAAAACGGCTTCTGGATGAAGTGGACCCCTTCGTCCAGGACTCCGCGGTTGGCGATCACGTTCGCGGTATATCCCGACATGAAAAGCGTCTTGAGGCCCGGATGATTCCCGGCCAGCGTGTCGCTCAGCTTGCGTCCGTCCATCCCCGGCATCACGACGTCGGTGAGCAGGAGGTCGTAGCCGTTCCCTTCCGCATTCGACATCGAGATCGCCTGGTCCGGGCTGCCGGCGGCCAGAACCCGGTAGCCGAACGATTCCAGCATCTGTTTCGCAAGGCTCAGGTTGGCCTCTTCGTCCTCGACGAGCAGGATCGTTTCGCCCCCGCCGCGAATCGCCGCTATGGTGGCTTTTTCCGCCGACGCGACGGTTTCATTCTCGATAGCCCTCGGAAGGTATATCCGGAAGGTCGTACCCTGGCCGGGCTCGCTGTAGACGTTGATGTACCCGCCGTTCTGCTTGACGATTCCGTAGACCGTCGCCAGCCCGAGTCCCGTGCCTTTTCCCTGCTCCTTGGTCGTGAAGAAAGGGTCGAATATGCTCCCCAGCTTGTCGCGCTCGATCCCGCATCCGTCGTCGCTTACGGACAGGACGGCGTACTCCCCGGGGACGGCTCCGGGATGCTCTCCGCAGTACTGAAGGTCGAGGGTGGCGTTGGTCGTCTCGATGCTGATCCTGCCGACACCCGAGATGGCGTCACGCGCGTTGGTGGCCAGGTTGGCCGCCAACTGGTCGAGCTGCGAAGGATCGATCTTCACTTTCCAGAGAGGGGCGCCCGGTTTCCAGGACAGGTCGATGTCCTCGCCGATGAGGCGGCGGATCATCCGGAGTATCGCCTCGAGGTTTTCGTTCAGGTCGATGATCCTGGGTGCGACCGTCTGCTTTCGGGCGAATGCCAGCAGCTGGCGCGTCACGTCGGCGGATCGCTGCGCGGCCTTGTTGATCTCCTCGAGGTTGTCGTGAAGCGGGCCGGTCGGCCCGACCTGGTCCAGCGCCAGTTCGGTCCGCCCGATGATGACCCCCAGCATGTTGTTGAAATCGTGCGCCACCCCTCCGGCGAGCGTCCCGATCGCTTCCATCTTCTGCGACTGGACCAGCATCGCCTGGAGCGCCCGGGTCTCATCCTCCCCTTTTCTCGCCTGCCGCTGGGCGAGGATCAGGAAGTGGCAGAATCCGGCGACGAAAACGGTGAAAAGAACGGTCGCGAACGCGTTCGCCACCGTCCGATGCCGCCACGCCGCCAGCGCTTCGTCTTTCACGATCGAAACGATCACGATGAGCGGGTAATCGGGCATGGTTCGGTACCCGGCCATCCGTTCGGTCTGGTCGCGGATCGTGACGACCTCGTATCGCCCGACCGGATTCCGGGCCGCCTCCCGGAACACGGGGCTGTACCCGCTGATGTCGTCACCCACCAGTTTCTCGGTCGGACTTATCCGGATGCGGACGATGTTGTCGGTGCCGACGATCAGGCCGGACCTGTCCTGCCCGAGTCCGAGATTGCCGTAGATCCGGCCGAAGTAGAACGGGTCGAGACCGATCGACACGATTCCCGCGAAGGAACCGTCCGGCCGACTGATCCTCCGGCTCATGAAAAACGTCCAGGTTCCCGTGACCATGCTCTTGACGGGCTTGCCGATGTGGAGCCCCGCGTCGGGCCGCTGCATCTGGGCCTGGAAATGTTCGCGGCTGAAGATGTTCAGCGGGCCTTTGAGCGGGATGGCGCTGTAGAGAAGATTTCCCTTTTCGTCGGAAACCGCGATCTGGACGGCCTGCAGGTCGTCCTTCGTCATTCGGGCGAGGTTTCGCATCCCCGTCGAAATCTCGCCGTTCTTTTCGAATTCGTCTTTCAGGTACAAGAGGGCGGTATCCGCCGTCTTGATCACGCGGCGGCCCTGTTCCTCGAGGGCGACGGCCATGATGGCGTTTTCGTTCCGGAGGCGGGCAAGCTCCCGTTCGTGGTCGAGACGGGACACGGCGACGAGGCCCGTCCATCCTCCGAGGATCAACAGCAGGCCGAAAAGGGCCGTGAAGCGGGGTGCGGAAATACGGCGCATGCGTTCCTCCGGTCGGTTACGGATATAATACATCTCCTCAATCCGTAGGAGAAACCGATGGCGGGGTCGTCTCTCCGGCGCGTGAAGATCGGACTGGCGTACGACGGGACGAACTATTCGGGGTCGCAGATGCAACCTACCGGGCCGACGATCCAGTCGGTGGTCGAAGGCGCGCTCGAACGCCTGCTAGACGAGCCTGTCCGCATCCGCACCGCCGGGCGCACCGATGCCGGCGTCCACGCCCGCGCCCAGGTCGCCGACTTCGCCGACCACGGGCGGCGGGAGCTGGCCACGATCGTGAAAGGCGGCAACGCGCTGCTGCCGGCAGACATCCGGATCCTGTCCGCCGAAGAGGTTTCCCCCGGATTCGACGCCCGCCGCCACACGGCCGGCAAGGAGTATCGATACTTCCTGCACCTCGCGAATGTGTGTTCCCCCTTTTTCGCGAGACACGCCTGGCACATCGAGAAGACGCTCGACCTGCAATCGATGCGGGAGGCCATGTCGCACCTGGTCGGCGAGCACGACTTCACGTCATTTCGCGCGGCGGGCTGCGCCGCGCGCGACGCCGTCCGCAGGATCGATCACGCGGCGCTTACCGAACGGCACCCGTCGCTCTGGTCGATCGACCTGCGGGGATCCGGTTTCCTGCGGCACATGGTGCGAAACATCGTCGGGACGCTTGTCGACGTGGCGCGCGGGAAGATTCCGGCGGAACGGGTGGCCGAGTTGCTCGTCCTGAGGGACCGTCAGTTGGCCGGGATGACCGCGCCGCCGCAGGGGCTGTTCCTTTGGGAAGTGTGGTACGACGAACCGCCCGTGTTGTAAGATCGAAAGTGTAGACATAAGGAGGCGTCCGTCAAATGATCAAACGTATTGCCGTCCTCGCCGTGGCGATGCTGGTGGCTGCCACCGCTTCCTCCGGCGCCGCCTCCCGAAAAAAATCGAAAGCGCCGCCCGCTGCGTCCGCCTCGAAAAAGGTGGAATCGCCGAAGCCGCCGGATTCGCCGGGGCCCGACAATGTCGTCCTCCCGGCCGACAACGGCGCACGCGCGAAGGCCCCGGCTGTCCAGACCGCGTCGAATCCGCCCGAAGCCGCGGGATCCGAAATAAAACCGGCCGAACCGGACAACCATGCGGCCGCCGCGATGGGCAACGACGCCGAATACGACCGGCGCCTGCTGGACCAGGCGGTCCGGCTGGGCATCCTGAAGAAAGGCGCCCCGCAGAGCGCCCTGACTCCCGAGGTCCTAAACCGGATGATCGACGCTTACGTGCTGAAAGACGCGGTCCTGCACGGGTTGCTTCCCGCCAATGCGCCGCCGTCCCAGGTGACGCCCGAAATCCGGGCGGTGATGAAGAAGGGCGGCTATTTCATCCACTATTACCCGGACGGGTCGATAAACCCGAACTACGGAATTCGTTAAAAAGGAACACTTCCGAGGTCGCGTTGTTTGGGTGTAACGTGGTTTTATTCCTGATGGAGGTGGACTCGATGAGAACCAGACCGGCCGCATTGATCGCGCTCTTCTGCCTCACTGTCCCCTGCCTGGCCTTTCCGGCGAGCAAGGTGAAACTCGGCTTCGTCAACACGATCACCGGCGCCGAGGCGCCCATCGGCGAAAACCTGAGCAACGGCGTCACGCTGGCCATCGAGGACCTCAAGAAAAAAGGAATCGAGGTCGACCTCGTCAAGGAAGACGACACGGGCAAGCCCGAGAAGGCGCTTTCCGCGTTCGAGAAGCTCGCCACCCGTGACGGCGTCGCGGGCGTCGTGGGGCCCTACACCTCCGCCTGCGCCAATGCCGTCGCCAGCCGCGCCGACCAGTACAAGGTGCCGCTCCTCGTTCCCGTCGCCGCCAAGGAAGAGATCACCCAGAAGGGCTACAAGTTCGTCTACCGGCTCAATGCCCCCGCCGACGTCTACTCCTCGGTCATCCTCGACACCATCTTTGCGCTCGACAAGCCCAAGACGATCGCCTACGTCTATGCGAACACCGATTTCGGCATCTCGACCGTCAAGACCGCGAAAGAGTACGCGGCGAGGGTGGGCCTGAAAGAGGTCGCAGACGAGAAATACCAGAAGGGCGCCCCCGACTTCCGTTCGACGCTGTCCAAGATCAAGGCGCTGTCGCCCGACCTCGTCTTCATGGTGTCGTACGAGGTCGACGCCATCACGCTGATGCGCCAGTCCAGGGAAATCGGCCTCTCGCCCAAGGCGTTCCTCGGCGCAGGCGCCGGCTTCACGACGTCCCAGTTCCTCGCCCAGAAAGAGATTTCCGAGCACGTGTTCTCCAGCACCCAGTGGACCGACGACGTCAACTGGCCGGGCGCGAAGGATTTCTACAACCGCTACGTGGCCAAGTTCCACAAGGAGCCGACGTATCACGCCGCCTGCGCGTACGAGGCGATGCGGATCATGGCCGAGACCGCCTCGGCGAACGGCGGCGACCGGGAAAAGACGCGCGCGGCCCTGCGGAACGGTTCCTGGAAGGGGATCATGGGCGACGTCAAGTTCGTCGACTACGACAAGTTCAACAACCAGAACCGCCACGAGATGCTGGTCCAGCAGATCCAGGGCGGCAAGTACGAGACGGTCGCCCCAGCGAAATACGCGACGAAGAAGCCCGCCTACCCGTTCAGGTGGAAGTAGGCGCGGCCGGAGGGGCGGCATGAACCTCACGGTACTCGTCCAGGCGCTCGTCAGCGGAATCCTGATCGGCGGCGTCTACGCGCTGATCGGGATCGGCCTGACCATCATCTTCGGCGTCATGCGTGTCATCAACTTCGCGCACGGCGAACTGATGATGGTCGGGATGTATCTGACCTACTTCCTCTTCACCCTGTTGCATGTCGACCCGTTCGTCTCCGTCCTGATCACCATCCCGATCATGTTCGCCTTCGGCGCGTTCCTCCAGAAGACGGTCATCAACCGGATACTCGGAAGCCTGCCGCAGAACCAGATCCTGCTCACGATCGGGCTGGGCCTCATCATGAGCAACACCGTCATGCTCCTGTTCACCTCCGACTACAAGATCCTCACGACTTCCTACTCGTCGTCCAGCCTGCACGTCGCCGGCATCTCGATCTCGCAGCCGCTGGCCGTCTCCTTCGCGATCACCGTCGCGATCACCGGGGCGCTCTACTGGTTCCTGATGAAGACCGATACGGGGCAGGCGATCCGCGCCACCGCCCAGGACCGGGAGGCGGCGCAGCTCATGGGAATCAACGTGCGGCGGATGTCGATCCTCGCGTTCGGCATCGGGGCGTCGCTGGCGGGCACGGCGGGGGCGCTCATCTCGCCCACTTATTACGTCTTCCCCCAGGTGGGGAGCGCGTTCACGCTCAAGGCGTTCGTCATCACCGTGCTGGGCGGGATGGGCAGCGTCGTCGGCGCCACGCTGGGCGGCATCATCGTCGGGGTCGTCGAGTCGGTCGGGGCCGTCACGATCTCGTCCGACTGGAAGGACGTGCTGGTCTTCGCAATCTTCCTCGTGGTGCTGCTCGTCAAGCCCTCCGGCCTGATGGGCAAGTCGCGGATGTGAGACGGTGAACTCTCGCGGGGCATCGGCCTACGGGACCGTCCTTTTGCTGGCCGGACTCGCCTTGCTGTTCGCCTTCCCGGCGTTCGTGTCGAATCCCTACGCGCTCCACATCATGATCCTCCTGTTCCTCGCCACCGGCCAGGGAGAGGCGTGGAACATCATCGGCGGCTACACCGGCCAATACTCGGTCGGCCACGCCGCCTATTTCGGGGCGGGGGCCTACGGCACGCTGGTGCTGCTCCAGAAGTGGAACATCGCCCCCTGGTACGGCGCCTGGGCGGGCGTCGCCGCCGCGCTCCTCCTGTCGCTGCTTATCGGCAGCATCTGCTTCCGTCTTCGCGGGCCCTATTTCGTCCTTGCCTCGATCGCGGTCGCCGAGATCGTCCGGCTGACGGTCCTCAACGTTCCCTCCGTCACCAACGGCGCCGAGGGCGTGCTGATTTCCGATCTGCCGCCCTTCAGGATCGCCGGATGGGTCGTCACCGATTTCTCGACGAAGGTCCCCTTCTACTACATCGCGCTGGCGTTGGCGGCCGTGACGGTCCTGGCGACCTGGGCGGTCGAGAACTCGAAGCTCGGCTATTACTTCCAGGCCATCCGCGAGGACCAGGATGCCGCTCAT
>JANXPS010000032.1 GCA_025357175.1 Deltaproteobacteria bacterium
ATAGAAGGACCAAGAAACGGCCCGGTTGGCATCTGCCTTCCGGGCCGTTCTGTTACAGGAAAAAGTGGGCTGATGGGCGGGATGGAACCGACGACATGCTGATTACGGACCGAGCCGAGTAGCTTCTCCTAACGCCTCCCCCACCGCAGCAAACCAGAGCATCGCAAGGGTTCCGCGACGTACGATGCGTGGGCGGCCGAATATTTTTACGCCCTCGACGAGTCCAAACCGGAAGGACGCCAAGGCCAGCCACGCAGTCTATTTTCTCTGGCAAACGGCCGAGAAGGCGAAGATCGAATAGGCGCCTCGGGCAGCGGGCGAAGACGTGTAGAAGGTTTTTAGAAGGACGTAAAAAAACGGCCCGGTTGGCATCTGCCTTCCGGGCCGTCTTTGTTGGTGAAAGTGGAGCCGATGGTCGGGATTGAACCGACGACCTGCTGATTACGAATCAGCTGCTCTACCACTGAGCTACATCGGCCCTTGCTATAAGGGCGAAACGTCGAAGAGCGTTAATTTAAGTCTGCGGCCTGAAAAAGTCAAGGTCCGCCGGGGACGCCGTCTACGTTGCGGGAGTCCAGGCGCATCGCTTCGAATTCGGTTCGGTAGTGCGCTTTCAACCATGCAAGCCGGTAGCCTTCTGCCGCAAAAACGGACATCTGCGATTCGGGCAGCATGAAGGGCGCATTCCGCATGAAGAATGCCGTCATCCCGGCCGCCTCCCGGGGCTCGACGCCGAGGTTGCTCGCGCCTTCGACGAAGCGCGCCGCCAACACGGGCATGCTCCCCTCGTCGAACCGGCAGAATGCCGAGGCCAGAGTCGCCGCGTCGTCGGGCTCGAAGCCGGCAACATCGCGAGCGATCGCCTGGAGTTGCTCCCGGTAAAGCGGCAGTCCGTAGCTGCCCGTGAAAAACCGGGCCAGCGCCGGCATTTCGCAAACGGAACGCTCCCGGCCGTGCCGGCGTTCGATATAGCGCGCCATCAGTCCGGTCGTGATGGTCGACATCCTGTTCAACGCCTGGAATGCGACCAGATGGGCGAAGCGGTCGGGGGCAAGGCGCCGAAGGTAAACGAGCGCATCGTCATGATCGAATCGGCGGACGCCGGCAGTCTCTCCCAGGCAGAAAAGACGAAATGTCGCCGGGTCGTCCGGGGGGATTGCGGCCGGATCCACGATAATACCCGGGTTATCCCGCAAGGAGCGGATAACCGCATCGGACGTCACCTCAAGCTCCCCCAAGTCGGCTACCCGATCCTACGACAACCTGAAGAACAGGAAAAAGCCGTTCGCGAAATAGAGGATCCCGACCAGGCCGACCGCCATCGACAGGATCCAGACCGGTTTTTTCTTGAGCAGCGCCGATATGGACGACAGAAGGATCGCGATCTGGAGGTAGATGACCGCCATCCCGAATATCTGGGAATGGCGCTGCGCGTCGTCCCGGATTCGCTCCTGTTCCCGCGCAGCCTTCTCGATCCGGCCTTTTTCCTCTTCGTATTTGGCCAGTTTCCCATCGTAGGAGGCGATCGTCTTTTCGTACGCGCTCACGACCGCCGGCGATGCCTTGCCGCTTCGCACCGCCAGAAGCTGAAGCGCCAATCCGTCTTTCTGCAACTCGTGCAGGTAGCCCTTGACGCTCTTGGACTGGTAGTAGGACCACTCGTTCGCCGCCCGCGTCTGGCTCATCACCGACCGGGTCGAATATCCCCCCGCCTTGAAAGTGGCCAGCGTCGCGCAGACGGCCAGAATGACCGTGCTGAGCGCCAGGTAATTGAGCCAGGGTTCCTTGTTGCTTTCCGCCATGGTTAAGTTGCGCCTCCTCGACCGGTTTTGGTTATTTTGCGGAAATTATACGCTTTCCGGTTCACGAACGAGAAAAGCCCCGGGACCGACCTCCCGGGGCTTGAAATGAGCGGGTATGTCCTTGAGTTATCGCAAGCCGGGTTCAGCCCTGCCCGACCGCAGCCATGAGCTTTTCGGGAGACGCCCAATAGAAGTTGGGTTCGACCATCTTGATGTCGCCGTACTTGTCGACGACCACCGAGGTCGGCAGTGCGGTGATGCCGTAACCTTCCCACGTGCGGAGCCCCTCGTCGAGCAGGATCGGGAAGTCGATGCCCAGCTTGTCGCGAAGATTACGGACCTTTGAGATGATGACGCCCTTCTCGCCGTCCTGGTTGACCAGGAGGACGACCACGTCCTTGCGGGTTCCGAACCGGTCGCGCAGGAAGCTCAATTCTTCCTCGCAACGCGAGCACCAAGTCGACCAGAAGGCGATTACCACCGTCTTTCCCTTGAACTGATCGAGCGCAACCCGGTTCCCGTCGAGATCCTTCAGGGAGAAGTTGGGGGCGCGTTCGCCCGCCACCAGCGAGACGGCGCCCGCGGGCGCAGCCATCACCATGAGCACGAGAAGCGAAGCCAGGATCCACAGTTTCGAGCAAGATGGGTACGACATGCTGCAACCTCCAGACTTGATAACCATTATCAAAGCAATAGCGGTGCCAAACGGCGCCTGCGATTTATTACGCGAATTTGTCTTTATGATTCGTTGAGTTACATCCATATACACGAATCCCCCACCCCGGCCGCGATCAAGGCCAAGGTGAGGGATTTCACACACTTTCACGATTTTTCGTGGTTAACAAGCCTAAAAACGTTTATTTCCCGCTACGCCAACCTCGGTCGTTCTCCCTTGCGCCTCCGCCTCCCCGGTCGCGATCATCATCGCGCGGCTGCCGATCGCGCGGCTCGAATCTCTGCACGGGTTCACGTTCGGGGGGAGCCGGTCTCGGAACGAATCGCTCGGGCGCCGGCCGCCCCTCTGGACGTGGAACGGAACGCTCGGCGGGCGCCGGACGAACCTCGGGGCGGGGAGCGGACCCGGCTTCAGGACGTTCCCTGGATGGTATGGAAGGAACCGGACGTTGCCGGACCGGCGGGGCGGGGCGGATTCCTTCGTAATCGCCCCGGGGAAGCGCCTTGGGACGCACGGACCTCGGAGGACGGTCGGCGGGTGCGGGAGGAACGAGGGGCGCGCTCCGGACGACCGGCGCCGGCCGCATCGCCGGGGGTCTTGCCGGCCTGTCGACGTTCGCATCGCGCCACTTCGGCGCCTCGTTCGCACGGCCCCGTTGCTCTCGAACGAAAATGGTCTGTTTCGGCAGCGATTGCCGCCAGGTCGTCAGGCCTCTCTCGTTTCGGGGAACGCCGGAGCGCGTGAATCGCTCGCCGGGGCTCAACGGAAGCCACCGGACGTTGCCGGAATCCCGAACGAACCGAACCGTCGCCGGGTAGAATCGGGCCGGGCGGTAACCATGATGCCCGAAACCCAGTGAAATGCTTATGAACGCCCGTTGCGGCGTCCAGCACCAACCGAAGAACGGGTCGTTCACCCAGTTGCCGCACCGGTATGGATACCAGCCCCACGGCTCGGAGGAAACCCAGCTCCAGCCGAAGGGAGAAACCCAAAGCCAGCGGCCATACGTGTAAGGACTCCAGCCCACCGCCACACGCGGCCGCCAGATAGCCCCGTAGGCCGGTGCGTTTACCCACTCTCCGTAGTCGCTCAACTCGGTCACGACCTCGGGCGGAGCTTCGACGGACGCCTCGACCCCCGAAAGTTCGGGGGGCGCCTGATCGACTTGGGGGTAGTCTGCATCGGCATCGGCATCGGATGCGGCAATCAGGCCGATCGATACTCCTTCTTTGACAAAAGCCTCTTCACCGGCCCGCACCCGGTATTTTCCTTCCTCGACCTTTATCCGCGCCTCGCCTTCCCGCACCTGCACGACGCTTTCCCCACCGGTGCCGGCCGCCTTGATCGCGTACCTTCCGGTCTTGGGAAAGCGGACGATCTGCCCGTCGGCAAGCGTGACATTGACGGGAATGAAGAAATCGTCGGCGGGAAGCGTGAACCTGGCTTCACCTTCATAAAGGGTCATGCTGGCCCGATCTTCACGAAGGTCGCGCAATTCGATATCGCCACCCTGGAGAATGCGGATCCGGTCGCCGCTGCTCAGCTCGATTTCGGCCGAGGCGTCGTCGGACACCCGTACCCGGCCTCCCTTCGGGAGGGGCGCATTTCCATCGACCTCGTTCCAGTCGCTCTCACCCGGAGACAGCACCCACGCGGAACCATCGATCGTCTTCAGGCGGGCGACGGTCCAGGGTGCGATTCCGTCATCGCTTGCCGTTCCTGCGGGTTCGTCCGACTCGGCCCGGGCACCGCCGGGGGCCAGGCAGAAAAACGACAGAACCAGTGCCAGTACCACCGCCATGCCCGTATTTCTTCTCATGATCGATCCCTCCGAAATCAGACTCGACGGGTTAACCGTCTTCCACTACCTTCTTTAACCCATTTTCACCATCCAAGGTTCCCCGTTTTGAGATAAAATCACCCCGGTGTACCGCCTCGACGATAAAAACCGGACGATCCGCGACATGTTCTCGGCGATCGCCCCCCGGTACGACTTCCTCAACCGCCTTCTCTCGGCCGGAATAGACCGCCGTTGGCGCCGCCTGGCCGTTCGCGCCATGCAACCGGCCATCGGCGGGCTTCACCTTGATGTCGCCACGGGAACGGCGGATGTCGCCCTCGAGATATTCCGCCAGAAAGGCGCCGCCGCCCGCGTCACCGGGGTCGATATTTCCGTCGAGATGATGCGTTTCGGTCAGCAGAAGTGCGACCGTGCCGGCCTGTCGTCCCGGATCTCTTTCGTGCAGGCCCCGTGCGAATCGCTGCCTTTCCGGACCGCCGTATTCGATTCCGCTTCGATCGCATTCGGAATCCGGAACGTGGTCGACCGTCAAAGGGGGCTGGCCGAAATGTGCCGCGTCGTACGCCCGGGCGGACGGGTCGTCGTCCTCGAGTTTTCCGTCCCCGACAACCCGCTTTTCGCCATGATTTACAACTTTTACTTTACGTACCTACTCCCCCGGATCGGCGGCCTTTTTTCCAAAAAAAGCGCTTACACCTATCTTCCGGATTCCGTCCGGTTATTCCCCTCGCCCGACATTTTCGAGCGTATGATGATCGATTCCGGGTGTGCATCCGTGACGCGGACCCCGTTGACTTTCGGGATCGCCACCCTCTATTCCGGCACACGCGCAGCCGTCCTTCCTGCTGAGATAAAAACATGAAAATCGGGAGTCTCTGCGTTTTCTGCAGTTCAAGTGACAATGTGCCTTCCGCTTTTCGCGCCGACGCCGAAGCGCTGGCCGACCGCCTGGTCGCAGCCGGGATCAACCTGGTCTATGGCGGGGGGTCGGTCGGCTTGATGGGCGTGCTGGCCGACCGGGTTCTTTCGCGCGGCGGAACCGTCACGGGTGTCATCCCCCGTTTCCTGTCCGAAAAGGAACTGGCTCACGGCCGGTTGACCGAATTGATCCTTACCGAAACGATGCATGAACGGAAACAGGAGATGAGCCGCCGTGCCGAGGCATTCGCCGTCCTTCCGGGCGGTTTCGGCACGATGGAAGAGTTTTTCGAAATCCTGACCTGGAAGCAGCTTCACCTGCACGATCGCCCGATCGTCGTCGCGAACACCGAAGGGTGGTTCGATCCGATCCTCGCCTGGTTCGAGAACGCCGTCGAATTGAGAATGGTCAAACGGCGGAATGTCGAAATGGTCACCGTGGTCAAGGACGCGGCCGGCATCGTCGAGGCGCTTTTCAGCTTTCGTCGGGCCGAATCGACGCTTTCTTCGTTCGAAAACGGCTGACCTTTTCCAACCCCGGACAACCGGTTCAGTCAAACAGAACGGCCCCGGGATTTCCGGGGCCGTTGGTGAAGCCGGGGTTGTGTTGACGGGTTGCCCCGAACGGCTAGCTCCGCTCTTCCCAGTGGGGCGGGTTCCAAACCCGCCGTTCGATCATCCGGTAGTGCCCTGCGACCCATGCCCTGTCCCCTCGCCCGCCGTCGTCGCCGTCTCCGAACTCGTCGTCGATGTCGCGTCCGCCGCGGCTGATTTCCCAATGGCCCGGTACCCACTGCTTCTCGACGCGGGATTCGTAGTGCCCCGTGACCCAGGCCCGCTCGCGCGGAGGTGCGTAGTAGCGGGGTTCGGGCGCGTAGTAGCGGGTCTCGGGAACATAAACCGGGCGGGGCTGCGAGTTGGCGATCACATTGCCGAGGATGTTCAGGCCGATGATTCCGGTCATGATCTTGCCCGCCGTCGCCCACCCGTGGTCGTCTGCGTATGAACGGTTCGGAATGCCGGCCCCCAAAAGAGCCGCCGCAAGAATGACTGCCATGATCTTTTTCATCGTCGTGTCCTCCGTTCGTTTCATCGCCTGATCTATTGAACACGATCCCGGGATAAAAGTTCCCGGCTAGTGGACGGCTCCCCAGCTGTCGCCGATTCCGGCCGCAACCGTGAGCGGCACCGAAAGCTTCGCGGCCCCTTCCATCGATTCGACCAGGATTTTCTTGACCTCGGGCGCTTCTCCGGCGGGCGACTCGGCCAGCAGTTCGTCATGGACCTGCAGCAGGAGACGCGCCTTCATCCCGAGCGTCCTGAACGCACGGTCGGCCCGGATCATCGCCACCTTGATGATGTCGGCCGCGCTCCCCTGGATCGGGGCGTTGATCGCCATCCGGTCCGCCGCGTCGCGCAACAGGCGGTTCTGGGACGAGATGTCCCGGATGTAGCGCCTGCGCCCCATGATCGTCGTGACGAAACCGTCGCGCCTGGCCCCCGCCTTCACCTCTTCCAGATATTCCCGGACACCGGGGAATCGCTCGAAATAGCCGTCGATCAGCGGCTTGGCCTCTTTCGGGGAAATGCCGAGTTCCTTCGACAGCCCGAAGGCGCTCATGCCGTAGAGGATCCCGAAATTGATCACTTTTGCGCGGCGGCGCAGTTCGGGCGTCACGCCGTCGGCCGGAACGCCGAAAACGGACATCGCCGTGGCCTGGTGGATGTCCACTTTTTCCCGGAAGTTGCGGACGAGCGCGACGTCTCCGGAGAGGTGCGCCAGGAGCCGAAGTTCGACCTGCGAGTAGTCGGCACCGATGAACAGGTTGCCCTGCTCGGGAACGAAGCCGTGACGGATCCGCTGGCCGAGCGCCGTTCGAACCGGAATATTCTGGAGGTTCGGGTCGGTCGACGACAGTCGGCCCGTGCCCGCGACCGTTGTGTTGAAGGTCGTGTGGATACGGCCGTCGCGCGGATCGATCATCCCCGGCAGCACGTCGACATAAGTGGATTTCAGTTTGGCGAGCGTCCGGTATTCGAGCACCAGCGCCGGGATTTCGTGACTGTCTTTCAGCTGTTCCAGCACCTCGACATCGGTCGAGTACCCCGTCTTGGTTTTCTTGACGGGTGGCAATCCCAGTTTTTCAAACAGCAGGAAGGCAAGCTGTTTGGGCGAGTTAATGTTGAAATCGCCACCCGCGATCGCCGCGACTTTCTTTTCGATCGATTTCGTTCCATCGGCGAGTTCTTCCGACAGCTGACGGAAAATCGCGGTGTCGATCCGGATGCCCGCCCGCTCCATGCGATACAGGACCGGAAGCAGCGGCATATCCACTTCGTCGCTCACCGCCGACAGACCGGCCTCGGACAGTCTCTCTTCGAGGACCGCGCCGAGTTCGACGCAACTAGATGCCATTCCGGCGGCGCGCGCCCCGGGCGTGGCGCCTTCGCCCGAGACGAGCGCGTGCGGAAGGTATCGCGCGAGTAGTTGGGTCGGCGTCGGCGTTCCGTCGTCGGGGGAAAGCAGATAGCCGGCGACCAGCAGGTCGACCAGCCCCGTGTCGTCGGTGTCGGCGACTTTCGGCGCCATCCGGAGCAGCCGCTTCGCGTCGAAGACGTAGAAGCGGACTCCGCCTTTTCGCAAGAGGGCAATGACGGCGGCCACTTCGACTGCGGGGAGGAGAAACGTCTTGCCTCCGGCAAGCGACAGCGCGGCGGGGGCACCCGCGCCGTCTCCGGGATATAGACCGGCTCTCGCCGGGAACGGCTCACCGATGGCGATGGCCAGCGACTCGGCATCGGCCGTTTCGCAGTACGGAGTGTCGGGCAGTATGGCGGAGGGCACCGCAGGTTCGACGGGGAATTCCCCTTTTTCGAAGAGCGGCATCGCGTTTCGCTGGTCGAGCGCAAGGTCGTCGATCAGCTTGCGGAAACCGAGCCTACCGAAAAGCGGCACGAGCCGTTCGGCGCGGAATCCCCGGGGCTTGAGATCGCCCAATTCCACGGGCAGGGCGACCTGACGGTCGATCGCGGCAAGCTGACGGCAGAGTCTCGCCTGGTCTGCGTTGTTCTCGATCTTGGTTTTCTTCGCCCCCTTGAGTCGCCCGCTGTTGGCGAGAAGTTCGTCAAGCGATCCGAATTCGCGCAGAAGTTCGGACGCCGTTTTTTCGCCGATCCCGGGAACTCCTGGGATGTTGTCGGAAGGATCGCCGGCCAGCGCCAGGAGGTCGACGACTTGCGAAGGGCCGACCCCGAATACCTCGCGCACCTGCGCTTCGTCCACTTCCCGATCCTTGAGGCCGTCGCGGATTTTCACGTTCGGGGAAACGAGCTGATAGAGATCCTTGTCGGATGAAATCACGATGACGCGCATTCCCGCCTCGTCAGCCATGCGGGAGAGCGTCCCGATGACGTCGTCGGCCTCGGCTCCCGGGACCGCAACGCGCGAGACGCCGAGAGCGTCAATCACTTCGTCTACCAGCGGAAACTGGACGACCAATTCCTCGGGCACCTTGAGGCGGTTGGCCTTGTAGTCGGGAAAAAGGACGTGACGCGGCGTCGGTTCCGGCGTGTCGAAGACGGCGGCGATCAGCTCCGGATTTTCCTGGCGCAGGATCTTGAGGAGGATGCGCGCGGTTCCGAGGACCGCGTTGGTTGGCGTGCCGTCGGGCGCGGTGAGGCGCGGAACGCCGTAGAACGTGCGGTAGAGGAGGTTATGACCGTCGATCAGGAAGAGAGTTTTCATGGGGTGCCTGCCTTTTTTCGACGACGAGCGTCTCGGCGAGCGTGTCGCCCGCCCGCTGGCCGTCGGGATCGTAGAAGCCGAGGTAAGCCTCGACAAGAAGCAGGGCGATCCCCACCGTGCAGGCGAGGAACGGGCCGAAAGCCGGCACAAGGTAAAGAACGAACGGGGTTGCGATCGTCAGGTTGCGAAGCAGCGAGGCGGGGAAATCCATCGGTTCGCCGTCAACGCGGACGACCTTGAGTCCGGCGAGCATCTTGCCCGCGCTGCGTCCGCCGGGGAATGCGTCTGCCATCAGCAGGTAGAACAGCGCGGCGAATACGCCGGCAACCCCCTCGATCCGCCAGAGGCAGAGGGCGATGATGAGGTCGGCGGCCTTGCCGACCAGCCGCGCCATGTACCGCGCCCGCCGCGCATCGCGAAAATACTCGCGCCGCTCATCCCAGCGGGTCGCCATGCCGGTTACCCCTCGTCGCCTGAAGCGACGCGCGTGAAGAACAGGAACGCCATCGTCGGCCGGCGGCTCCCCTGCTGCGTGACGAAGTGGATCGACTCGAACCGGTAACCGTCGGCCAGCGCGCCGTTGAGCGCATCGGCGATCGCATGGTCTGAAACCTCGCTCAATTCGATCACCCGGTAAGGCGGTTCAACGCTCGTGGTCGCCATGTCGGGATTATCCGGCGATCAGGCGAGCCGCGTCCTTCGCAGCATAGGTGATGATCATCTCGGCGCCGGCGCGGCGGATCGCGGTGAGGATTTCCATCATGACCCTGGGTCCGTCGATCCAGTCGAGTTTCTCGCCCGCCTTGACGATCGAATATTCGCCACTGACGCTGTAGGCCGCCACGGGATAGTCGAATTCCTCGCGGATGGTGCGAATCACGTCGAGGTACGCCAGGGCCGGCTTGACCATCACGATGTCGGCGCCTTCCTGTATGTCGAGCGCGACCTCGCGAACGGCTTCCAGCGCGTTGCCCGGGTCCATCTGGTAGGCCCGCCGGTCACCGAAGGAGGGCGTGCTGTCAGCCGCATCGCGAAACGGACCGTAGAATCCGCTGGCGTACTTGGCGGCATAAGCCATGATCGACGCGTTCGCGTAACCCTCATCGTCGAGAGCCTGGCGGATGACGCCGACGCGGCCGTCCATCATGTCGGAGGGGGCGATGATGTCGGCGCCGGCACGGGCGTGCGTCACCGCGCTCAGGGCGAGGATCTCGAGCGTGGCGTCATTGTCCACTTCGCCCTTTTTGGTCAGGATGCCGCAGTGTCCGTGGTCGGTGTACTCGCAAAAACAGACGTCGGTGATCACGACAAGATCCGGCACCGCGTTCTTGATCGCCCGGACGGCGGTCTGAATGATTCCCTGGTCGGAACAGGCGTCGGAACCGACGGCGTCCTTCTTTTCGGGAATGCCGAATAGCAGAATCGCGGGAATGCCCAGTTTCTTGACCGCCCTGGCTTCCTTGACGATGTGCTCGACGCTCATCTGGAAGACGCCCGGCATGGAGGGGATTTCCCGCATGATGTTCTTGCCGAAGGCCACGAAGAGCGGATAGATCAGGTTGTCGACCGACAGGCGG